>JALHQU010000006.1 GCA_022841795.1 Fimbriiglobus sp. | reverse complement strand
CCGCCCGCCGCCCGGCCGGCCGACGCCGACGATCAACCCGATGCCCCGGCCCCGCACCGCGGCCCTCCCGCCCCCGCCGGCGCGATCGTCTGGTGTGGCGGCGGTCGCGACCGCCACCGCCGTGGTGGACGCCACCCCGATGCCGCCGAGCTTCAAGTCGGCCGTCGCCCCGCTCCCCCCGCGGGCGTTCGCCCCCGCCCCGGCGGCGACCGCCACGCCGGTGTTCAGCGACCCGCTGCCGACCCCGGACGCGCTCGAGAACCCGTTCGCCCTGACGGCGGCCGCGGCGCCGGTTTCGCGTCCCACGCCGGCCGCGGTCGCTTCACCTCCGCGGAACCTGTCGTCGTACATCTTCCTCGCGTTCGGCGTGGTGGTGTTCCTGGCGGCGCTGGCGTACATGATCTGGGGGTGAGATCGGCGCCCTTACACCGCGGGGCGGGGGAGTCCGGACTCCGCCCGCCCCGCCCATTTCTCACCCGACGAAGATCGAGGTGACGGTGCCGTTCACCCCGGTGGCGGTGGCCGACCCGTACGCCGACCCGCCGCCGCTGGTGCCGCCGGTGGCGGACGCGAAGGCGTTCCCGTTCGCGTCCACCGACGCGGTGGCGGACACGAAGGAGGAGGACGACCCACCCCCGCTCGCCGACGCCGACGCCGACAGCGAACCGGAGGAGGAGCTGCCGAACGTGAAGTTCGGGTTGCTACTCAGGCTGTTGACGCTCACCGTCTTGGTGATGACGCTGCTCGAATCGATCACCCGCGTCAGGTTGAACCCGCTCAGGTTGATCCCGCGGGTGAGGGTCAACCCGCTCGGCGTCTCGCGGGTCTCCAGGGGTTCCAGGCTCAGCCCGCCGAAACCGTTCTGCTTGGTCATGACATGCCTCGCGTTCGCCCGGGCAGCGGTGGGGGCGGCGGGTCCGCCGGGTCGAACGCCGGCCGCCGGTCCGCCCCCGAAGAGGTGCCGGCAGGAGCCGACGGGGGACGAACTGGCAGCATGATAAAGTTGACCCGGATGCTGGTATTGGACGGGTGTGCTATCCGCTGGGACCGTTGTGCGCGACTTCCGAGCGGTACGCCGCCGGGGTGCGGCCGACCAGCCGGCGGAAGTGGGCGGTCAGGTGACTCTGGTCGCAGAACCCGACCTCGGCGGCCACGTCGGAGAGCGGCAGCCGCGGGTCGTCGGCCATCAGCCCCTTCGCCCGCTCCACCCGGCGGCGGACGAGGAAGGCGTGCGGCGGCTCCCCAGCCTGGCGGGTGAACAGGCGGGTGAAGTGCGCCCGGCTCATGCCGGCGGCCGCGGCCAGTTGCTCGACGGACAGCGGCGAACCGAGGTGGTCGTCGATGTGCCGCTCGGCCCGGCGGAACCAGGCGGGGGTAGCCGCCGCGGCCGGGGCGTAGTTCTGGAGCACGTGCGTGACCACCGCCCGCCCGAGCGCGTCGGCCAACGGGCCGCTGCCCCCCCGCGCCCGCCACAGCGTCTCGCAGATCCCTTCCAGCACCCCGTCGGCCAGCCCGGCGAGGGCGGGGAACCCGGCCACCGTGCCCAGCCGCCCGGCCACCTCCGCCACCAGCCTCGGGGCCAGCCCGACGATCAGCCCCTCGCACGGCTCCAGGTAACTCGGCCGCACCTCCCACCCGGCCGGGAACAGCGACACCAGCCCGTCGCGGGCCTCCCGCTCCGACCCGCAACCGGCCTGCCGCAGGCCGACGATCCGCCGCCCGCGGCGGTGCAGCACCACCGCCGGGTTGACGAACGTGCTCGCCACCGCCCGCCGCTCCGGCCCGTGCGACCGTTACCCGAGGGCGGTCACGTCCGCCCCGTCCGTCCGGCACAGCACGGCCGAGTAGATCACCCGCTCGGTCCGGCCGTCCAGGTTGAACACGTCGTACACGATGTGATCCGGTGCCGTCATGCGGAACCCTCCGACGCAGGCGACGGGCGTTCGATCGAAACCCGACTTCAGACGTGTGCGGGGATTGTAGCCCCACGACCCGGACGCCCTCCCCCACCGGAGGGTTCAGGGGCCGAGTTTGTCAGGTCGGGGCGGGGGACGTCGGATTTCCCGACCGGACGTAGCGGAACTCCGGCTCCCGGCCGGGTGTCTCATCTGATACGCTTAATACAGCCGTCCCGCCGCCGAACCCGCACCCATGACCATCGAACACCGCCCGGTCGATCGCCGCAAGTTCCTCCGCGCCGCCGCCACCGGGGCTGCGGGTTCGCTCGCCCTGTCCGCAGCCAACTACGCCGCCGTGCCGGGCAGCAACAGCCGGGTGAACGTCGGGTTCATCGGCTGCGGCGGGCGGGCGCAGGCGCACCTCAACCTGATCGTCCGGCTGGCGCTGGAGAACCAGGGCGTGTCCCCGGTGGCGGTGTGCGACGTGTGGGACGGGTTGGACGAGGAGTACGACCAGACGAGCGGCGGGAAGACCACCCGCCGGCGGTACAGCCAGGGGCTGTACCCGGCGGCGGTGAAGTGCGGGCTGACCCCCGGCGACCGCCAGCGGGTGACGAAGGACTACCGCCGGCTGCTCGACCTGAAGGACGTGGACGCGGTGTGCATCGCCACCCCGAACCACTGGCACGCCCGCCAGACGCTCGACGCCTTCGCCGCCGGCAAGGACGTGTTCGTCGAACGGCCGATGACCCGCACCGCGGCCGAGGCCGTGGCGGTGAGCGACGCCGCCGCGAAATACAACCGGGTGCTCACCGTCGGTGTGCAGGCGCTGGCCGATCCGGTGTGGAAGGCGGCGCACGACCTGATCGCGGCCGGGCGGATCGGGGCGGTGTCGCACGCCTCCGCCGGGGTGTTCCGCAACGACGCCCGCGGGCAGTGGCGGTTCTACCGCGTCGCCCGACAGATGACCCCGACGGCGATCGACTGGGACCTGTTCCTCGGCCACAGGTTCGAGGTGAACGGGGTGCCCGTCGGCCCCACCCCGAGCGATCGGCCGTTCGACCCGGCGGCGTTCGCCCAGTGGCGGTGCGAGCGGGCGTTCAGCGGCGGGCCGTTCACCGACCTGCTGCCGCCGCACCTCGCCCGGCTGCTGGCCGCCACCGGCTGGCGGACGCCGACCCGCGTGACCGCCGCCGGCGGGCTGTTCGTCGAGACGGACGGCCGCACCGTGCCGGACGTGGGCACGCTGGTGGCCGACTTCGACGCCGGCCAGTTGGTGCTCACCTCGGCCACCACCACCGCGTACCCGATGGAGGAGGTGATCCGCGGGCGGACCGGGGCGATCAAGTTCGTGAAGGGCGGGGTGCAGGTGATCGCCGACGGGGACGGGTCCGGCCTGCCGCCGCGGCTAGAGCGGGAGTTCCCACGGGCCGAAACGGTGGCGGTCGAACCGCCGAAGAACGAGACGGAGGCGGTGTGGCGGAACTTCCTCGACTGCGTCCGCCGCCGCGACCGGGCCACGCTCAGCGGACCGGAGTTGGGAACCGCGACGGCGGTGCTGACCGACCTGGCGGTACGGAGTTACGACGACGGCCGGGCGTACTCGTGGGACGCGGCCCGGCGAACCGCCGCGGCGTGGGCGAAGCGGGAGCGGACGTCGGACGGGAAAAGCGGTTGACACTCCCCCCGAACTGGTTATAACTCCTGAGCCGACGGGCTGTAGCTCAGCTTGGTAGAGCGCTTGGTTCGGGACCAAGAGGTCGCAGGTTCGAATCCTGTCAGCCCGACTTCAAAACCCCTGAAACTGCAACGAGTTCGGACGACGACGAGACGCAAGCGGAATCGGTAGCAACCCACTTTTGCACGCTACCGTGCACGCTAAGATAAGGACCGAGTCGCCGCGGCAACGGCTTCTCGTCTCCTGGCGAGCCTTCCGGCCCACCGTGCCCCGGAGGAATTCGCCGTGCGTGATCCCAAGCCCTGGTATCGCAAGTCCACCGATTCCTGGTACGCCCAGGTCAACCGCCGTCAAATCTGCCTCGCCAAAGGCCGCGACAACCGCCAGGAGGCCAAACGCAAACTCGCCGAGATCCTCGCCGGCGTCCGGCCGGTGAAGACCGATTCGCTCACCGCCGCCCAGGTGTGCGACAAGTTCCTCGCGTTCAGCCAGGTCGAACACCAGTCCGACACCTACAAGTGGCACCTCTTCTACCTCCAGAAGTTCTGCGACCGGCACGGCGCGAAGCCGACCGACTCCCTCATCCCGCACCACCTCTCCGAGTGGATCGCCGCTAACCCGAGTTGGAAGGGGGCGAAGCGGCACGCCAAAGCCGTGGTGAAGCGTGCATTCTCGTGGGGGTTACGCGAGGGGCTGGTGTCGAAGAACCCGTTCGCCGATGTCGTGGTCGGCAAGGCCGGGCGGCGGACGCGGGTGCTGTCGAAGGAGGAGCGGGAGCAGATCCTCGGCGTCATCCGCGAGCTGCGGTTCCGCGAGTACGTGATCGCACTTCAAGAAACCGGTTGCCGGCCGAGCGAGGTGGCGGGGGTGACGGCGGCGGACGTGGACCTGACGCTCGGCGTCTGGATCATGAAGCAGCACAAGACGGCGAAGAAGACCGGCCGCGACCGCGTCGTCTACCTGACGCCGACCATGCTCGAACTCTCCCGGAAGCTGATCGAGCAATTCCCGAGTGGGCCGCTCTTCCGGGGTCGCAAGGGCCAGCCGCTGACCAAGCAGGCGATCCGCCTCCGCTTCCGCAACCTGCGGCGGAAGTTACCGAAGTTAGAGCACTTCTCGGCGTACTCGTACCGTCACACCTACTGCACCGATGCGCTGGTGAACGGGGTGGGCATCGCCCATGTGGCCGAACTCATGGGGCACACGTCCACCGAGATGGTCAGCCGGGTGTACAGCAAGCTGTCCCAACAGGTGGCCCACATGCGAGAGGCGGCGGCGCGGGCAACGACGCCAGCGGAGAAGGAGTGAAGCATGTGTCCCGCCTCCGTAGTAGGAGACGAACCAGCCTCGGAGGCGTGAGAGATCATCTGGTCAAACAGGCTGACCTACGCCGCGGTCGATGTGACCGCGGCGCAACACCGAGGGGTCGGGTAGAATACCGTAACGGCATACCAGCCACACGGGTTCGCGCGACAACTATCCCTTGCGCGCCCTGTCGAGTGAAAACTCCACCCCCTCCCCTCACCACCCCACATGGCGCAGCCCACATCGCTCGCGAACACCGTCCCCAGTCCAGCCGCGACAGGGGGTGCGGGAACTTTCTTTGAGCAGCACGTTGGGGCCTACTGGCTCAGCCATCTGCTTGTCCGCGGAATTCCGCCAATTCTGCACGACTGTTGCATTGTGGAGGTCGGGTTCCAGGTCAACCGACTCGGCTGGAACACCGATGACTTCCTCGTGACGGGAGAGGCCGGTTCCGGCAGCCGGCATCAACTGCTCGGCCAGGTGAAGCGCACGTTCACAGTCAGTGCGACGGATGACGACTGCAAAAAGGCCATACAGGATTTTTGGAGGGACTTCCACAATGCCCAACTCTTCTCGCCCGCGACCGACCGCCTCACGCTGGTCACCCTCCGCGGCACCCAGACACTCCTCGAGTATTTTTCCGGGCTACTCGACTGCGCGCGCGTGTCACGCGACGGTGTTGAGTTCACGCAGCGCCTGACGACCAAGGGCTTGCTGAACGCGAAGGCGGTGCATTATTGCGAGGTGATCCGGTCGATTGTTACCGATGTCGAGGGGAGGGCTATTTCCACGGAGGAGCTCTGGCCCTTCCTGCGGGTCCTGCACGTCCTGAGCCTAGACCTGAACACGGCGACTCGGCAGACGGAGGCGATGGTCAAGAGCCTCCTCGCGCACACGACGGCTGACCACGACCCGGTCGGGGCCGCCGATGCGACGTGGAACGCGCTGCTCCGCGTGATAGGGGAGGCGATGCCGGAGGCACGCGACTACCGTCAACTGGATTTACCGGAATCGCTGCGGCGACGTCACACCCAGATCGGGAGCAGCGAGCAGCGCACCCTTCGCGCGCTCGCCGACCACTCCGGGGTCATCTTGGGAGGAATCCGTTCGACCATCGGGCTGGACCTTCACTTGCAGCGAGGACGATTGGTCCAGCAACTCCTCGATCATTTGGATATCGCCCAGGTCGTTCTCGTATCGGGCCCGGCCGGCAGTGGGAAATCCGGGGTGGCGAAGGACGTGGTCTGCACCCTCGCCGCCGATCACTTCACGTTCAGCTTCCGGGCCGAGGAGTTCGCCCGCCCGCACATCGACGAGACGCTCCGCCAGATGCAAGTCCCCGCGAGCGCGGCCGTCCTCGGCTCGATCCTGGCGACCCAGGGGCGGAAAATTCTGTTGGTCGAAAGTGTGGAGCGTCTCCTCGAAGCGTCCACACGCGACGCCTTCACCGACCTCTTGACGCTCGTCACGAAAGACAGCGGCTGGCGTCTCATCCTGACCTGCCGCGACTACTCGGCCGACCTTGTCCGCTCGTGCTTCCTGGAAGCCTCCCGTGTCGGGCATGCCGTCCTCGCGATTCCGCAGCTCGGCGATGACGAACTCGAGGAGGTGCGGCGGGCCCACCCCGCCCTCACCCGCCCCCTCGCCAGTCCGGCACTCCGACAAATCCTCTGCAACCCGTACGTCCTCGACAAGGCCCTACAGATCCGGTGGGGGGACGAGCAGGCATTGCCCCAGAATGAGCGTGAGTTCCGAGCACTCTTCTGGCGGGAAATCGTCCGCGTCGACCAGCGACCAGCAGGTGGGATGCCGCGGCGGCGGGACGACGCTTTCGTGCAGGTCGCATTGCGGAGGGCACGGGCGTTAACCCTCCACGCGCCGTGCGACGACATGGACGCCGAGGTGACGGCGGCTCTCCAAGCGGACTCGCTTGTCGCCGTTGCGGGGGCGAACGGGACGTTGCTCGCGCCCGCCCACGACGTGCTAGAAGACTGGGCGATCCTGCACTGGCTCGACGTCCAGTACGAACTGCTCGACGGTTCAGTCCGCCATCTGGCCGATGCGGTCGGGAGTCATCCCGCGGTTCGGCGGACGTACCGCAAGTGGGTAAGCGAGTTGGTGCAGCAGAACTCGTCTGCGGCGGATGCCGTGTTTCGGGCCGTACTCCACGATGGCGATCTGCCCCCTCATTTCCGTGACGACACTCTGATCTCACTACTCCGGTCGCCAGCCTCGGCCGCGTTACTCGGGAGCCACAGTACGGAACTACTCGCCAACGACAAACATCTCCTCCGCAGGATCATCCACCTCCTGCGCGTCGCCTGTGTGGCGGCTCCTCCCTGGCTCCCGAAGACTCAAGCGACCGCGACCCTGTTCTACGTTCCTGATGGCCCTTCCTGGGGGTGTGTGCTGCGGCTGGCTCAGAACAACCTTGATGTGTTCTCTGCGGCGGATTGCGGTCTTCTCTTGGGGCTCATTGAGGATTGGGCCCGCGGGGTGACTGTTTGGACGCCCTACCCCGACGCGGCCGAGGCCACCGCGGCTATTGCACACTGGCTGTTGCCGAGGTTCGGCGGATACCGGTCCAAAGACCAACAGAAGCGGACTATCCAGGTGATCGCCAAGATCCCGAATGCCGACCGCAAACGGTTCGCACGTCTCCTCCGCGGCTCGCGCGACCCGCAGAAGCGGCGGCAAGAGTCCCAGGTCCTACGCGAGCTCGTGTTCGACGGGACGGAAGGTACGGCCGCTGCACGGGATCTGCCGAAGACTGTCTGCGCAGTCGCACTCCGTTACCTGCTCTCTTCCGAGGACGACCTTCGCCGTAGGCGTGAATACGTCAGCGATTTGGGACTCGAAACGCTCTTTGGGATCAAGTCCGGCCGGCACCACGGTTTCTTTCCGGCGAGCGCGTTCCGAGGGCCGTTGTGCTCCCTCTTGCAGCACCACCCCAGGCAAGGCATCCGGCTGATGATTGGGGTCTTCAACCACAGCGCCGAATGGTATGCACGCCCGCGGGTGCGTTCCGAGTACGTCGAGCCGCCGTTCGAAACGCCGCTCACGTTCGCCGATGGTACTACACGGGTCCAGTGGTGCAACTCTCGCCTGTGGAACCTGTACCGGGGGACCTCGGTCGGCCCATACGTCTTGCAGTCGATGCTGATGGCGTTCGAGCGGTGGCTCTTGAGTTTCGCCGAAGCCTACCCGCAGGACCTGGACGCACTTCTCACCGACATCCTCAAGCGCAGCGGCTCGGCCGCACTCACTGCGGTCGTGGCGAGCGTCGCGACCGCGCACCCGCGGAGATCGGGTGAGACCCTGCTGGTCTTGCTTGGATCGCCGGTGTGCATCCTCCTCGACCGGCAACGGCTGAGTGGTGAATCGGGCTCGACTTCCAAATTGATGGGGATGATGCCGCGTTTAGACGGCCGGAACGCGGTGTACGAAGAGGAACGAAAGCAGGCCGACGCACTACCTCACCGCGGGTCGGACTTGGAGACCGCGATAGCCAACCTCCAACTCGGACCGTGCGCCGAACGCGTCCATGCGATCCTCGACCACCACCGGGCAGAGTTGCCACCAGTCGAAGAGCAGAGCGACGCTATTCGGATGTGGCGGCTTGCCCTGCACCGCATGGATCTTCGCCAGTACCGAGTGGCAGACAAGAACACACCATCCCTAGCAGAAGAGGTTATCGCCGAGGACGCTCCGCAGCAGATCCCGCTGATGCTCAACACCCCCGACCCCGACCTACAGGAAATGGCGGAGCAGACTGCGACGCACTTCCATGCATTGAACGTTCGAATCGGTGCCTTGATGTGGGGAATGCAGGTGTTTCAGCGCGAAGAAGGGGGCACTCATGATCCCTCCCGCTGGCGCGAGCGGCTCACGGATGCCCGTCGCATTGAGCGGGAAGGCATCGGTGGTGGCGACCCTGGGCACGGCGCGCCCGGTTACATTGCCGCGGTGTGCGTCCGGGACCACTGGGACGAGTTGACGCAAGAAGAGCGGGAATGGTGTACCGACCACCTCTGTGGAGAACTCGAACGGACTGCAAACCAGTGGAATCACTTCGCCCGCGTTCAACGGTATCAGATGGCCCCCGACCGCCCGGCGGCCTGGGTCATACCGCTCCTCGTCGGAAAGAACCTCGCCGACGATCGTGCGTCCAGAGTCCGCCGTGCGCTCGTCACAGCGATAACCCACCCGGTAACCGAAGTCCGTTGGTCCGCGGCGCAAGGCGTAGGAAAATACCTGTGGACCGTTGACCGGCAGTTGACACTCCACTGCGTGAACGCAATCGCCCTTGAAGCGACGCTGTTGCACCGAGCGGTGGAAGCCGAGAGCGAGCGGCTTCGACAAGCGCAGGACTTCCAACGGTATCACTCGGGCGAGTGGCACGACCAAATCGCCGCGACCGTCGCGACCGATATTCACCACCGCGTCCTCGAAGGGGGCGAGATCCCCGACGACGCTTATGCCAACCTTGACATGTCGGAGAGAGACGGGGCGGAGGCGGGCGGGAGGATCCTGACCATCCTTGAGGTAGCGCCGACCGAACCCGCCGCGGTCGACGGGTTCACCCGACTCGCCGTGACACTGGTCGAGTGGTGGGACGCGGATGACGAGCGGCAACACGACGAGCGTCAGCGGCGATACGAGCGACATTATGAGACCGAGTCGGCTCTGGCCGACCGGCTCGAAACCTTCCTCGCCCGGTCCCCCACGGCAGTTGCCACTGCGATCCTCCAACCAATTCTGTGCGCGATTGACCGTCACCCGAAAGAGGTGGAGAGAATCCTACAGGGGCTCATCCAGCGAGAGGATCAGCGTCCTAACCCGCGCCATTTCTGGTCTCTCTGGGCGCTATTCGCCGAGCGAGTCCGCCAGGCGAGGTGGCTCCCCGGTATCGACGGTGAGTACGCGGAGGGCAAGGAGATGGTATCGGCCATCTTCCTCGGCCGGTGGTGGAAGGAACATGTCCGGCACTGGACGAGCCTGCAAGGGTATGCGGACCGTGTCCACGCCCTGTTCGAGACCTTACCGCCGTCAGCGGCGGCCCTCGAACACTACGCACGGTTCCTCTATCGCGTCGGTGGCCAATCGCTCCCTGCCGCGTTCATCGGAGTGGCCCGCCAAGTCCAGAAGGGGAACACGGCCGACCTTATGCGGAACGACAACACGATTTTCATCCTCGAGAGTATCCTCCAACGGTACGTTTACGGGCGACCTCGCGAACTCAAGCAGCACGCCGAACTCCGGTCTGCGGTCTTGACGTTGCTTGACATTCTCGTCGAACTGGGCTCCTCGGCGGCGTTCCGAATGCGCGACGATTTTGTTACTCCCGCTTCTGCCCATTAGCAGGCTGCGCTCGGTGAATTAGGTCCGATACACCACCAGGGCGGAGTCAAGCAGAAATCGGTAGCCCCCGCCCGCGGCAACGGGCGGGGGCCGGTCGGCGAACCTTGCGGCCCACCGTGCGCCCGAGTGTGCGTTATCGTTTCGGTTGGATGTGGACGAGCGGGCCGGTCGGCTGCACCGCCCCCGCCGCCACCAACTGCGAGTTCAGGAACTGGACGAATTCGTCCTCGTCGATCAGGATGCGTCCCCGCCGACCTTTCGCCCCGACGCGAAGGACCGGGAATCGCCGCTCCTCCACCCACACGTAAATGATCGCCCGGCTGACGCCGTGCCGCTCAGCCAGGTGCTTCACCGTCAGCCGTGCCATGTCTGCCTCCGGAAGATTTCGGATGATAAGGAAGGCCCCGTCCGTGGGGCGTGAGGTGCGTCCGTGCGGCGGTCGGGTTACTTCGGGTCGGCCACCGGCATCGGGGCCATCGGCTTGGGCGGCGCGGCGGGCGGTTGCTTGCCGCCCTGCGCGAGTCGCAGTCCGAGCAGTTGCTTGAAGCTCTTCCAGGTCCAGAAGAGCGGCTGGTCGCCGTCGAAGGCGGCGGTCAACCCCTCCCCCTCGTACCCGGACAGGGCACACTTGCCCGCCCCCGTCTGCGTGATCGAAACCTTCACCATCGGATCGGCCCTCCAACGGACGATTGGGACACCCGGCGACACCCCGCCGGCGGGACACGCCCCACTCAGCCGGCTTTCGAGACGGCGTCGCGGAGCTTGTGTTCGAGTTCCCGCACGCTGAACGGCGGGAGATTTTTCTGTTCGTTCCACTCGACCAGGAGCGGCCACGCCTGTTCGTAGGTGAGGCGGAACTTCTGGGTCAGCACGCACGCGGCCCGGAAGCAGCGGTCGTGACCCCGCTGGCCGGACACGGCCGGCTCCACCTTCGCCAGGTACGCACGGGCGCGACGGACCGCCTCGGTCGGTTCCGACACCAGCAGCGATGCAATCACCCGACGTTTCCGCTCGCGGGTCCAACCGACACGGGCTACCGGCAGCGAGGAACGCTCCGGCAGTCCGTCGTCGAGCCAGGTGTACTCGCCCTGTTCGGTCCGCGACGGCGGGATGAGCACGATGCCGCCGGTGGTGCGGATGTCGATCTTCAGGCCCTTCACGTCGACGTGATTGCCCAGCGCCACCCCTCGGCGGGCGCGATAGCCGAGGTGAACGCCTCCGCGTGGGGTCCGCACCCGGTACGGCGTGTCACCACTTTCTGCGATCACCCGGTCGGCCATCGCCGGGTCGTCGCAGTCGAAGATCACCAGCCCGGTAGTGAGCAGCGCGATGTTCTGCCGCGCGTCGGCGAACAGCGTCCGCAGTTGGGCTTCGGTCGGCGGCGTTTCCTGGAACCGCTTCCAGGCGACGGCCGGGGTTTTGGCCCCTTCGCTAACCGGGATGCAGCCGTAACCCTTGGCGAGTGCGTCGATGGCCACTTGCAACAGCGGGTGGTCGGGCGACCGATTCATGACCACGACGTTGCCAGACGGGACCGCGGTCGGTCCAGTCGATGGCGTGATGAAGCCGGTGGTGGCGAGGGTGGTGTTCATGCGGCCGTGTGGAAGAAGGCGGAGGGGTGGCCGTGCAGGTACACGGTGGTCACCAGTTCGGCGTCCGCGGCGGACAGCCGCTCTTCGGCGTAGGTGAACCAGTCGGCGTGGAAGTACACGCCCTCGATCAGCTCGCAGCCGGTCTTGTCGAAGGTGAGAACGAACCCGTCGGACGGCCCGCCCCAGGAGAGCAAGACCTTCAACTGCCGCCGCTCCTCCACCTCCAGCGGTTCCGTGTCGGAGTCGATCTCCTCCAACTCCTCGAACGGGGTGTCCGGGTTGGTGAGTCGCTCGTTCACTCGGCGGAGGGCGTCGAGACGCAGCTGGCACTGCTCGCGGCAGGCGCGGGCGTTCTCGTCGGCGGGCGAGGCGGGTCGGGCCGGTGGTGTGTCTGGCGTGTTTGCCATGATCGTGTGGGGGAAAGAAGTCCGCCCGCGGGTGCGGGCGCGGTGGGATCCGCACGGCGAGGCCGGCCGTCACGGTCGCAGCCGACCGGACCGACGTGACGGCCCACGGCCGAGCCGTGCCAGGGTTCGTCGCCCGCACCGGGCGGGCGGTTCGTTCACACAGTCAGGGGGTGCGAAACCGTCGGAGACGGACGGTTCGCGAGAGAGTGGTGTGTCACCCGCGGCGTGGTCCGCTTCACCATCGCGGGGATGGTGCGGCGGAACCGCTACGGGCGGCGGAGGCGCTCAGGGGCACCTCCGCGTGAGACGCACTGAGGCTACGCCTCGGGGGTCTTCGACACTTTGAACAGCCAGTCGTGCGCCTGCTGGCACGCCTCGATCACCCGCGGCAGAGTGTCGGCGTCGAACGACCGGGAGTACTTCCGTACGCCGTCGCGGTCGCGGTAGGACCGCTCCAGCGAGACGGAGAAGTAGGTGACGGGTTTCCCCTTCACCAGGACGTCGCGGCCCCAGACGGAGGCCCCGACGTCATCGACCCAGATCGTCGTCACCGGGCTGTTCGGCTTCTCCACGACCGGGGAAGCGTCGGTTTTCGTTTCCTTACGAGAGTTAGTGTTTTTCATAAACACGGGGGGAAAGAATCGGCGAGATCGCCGTATCATCCCACCTCGGGCCGGTCGAGCCCTGACACGACCGACGCCGAGATGGCTTGGGAACGTGGCACCGGGCCACGGATCGTTCGAGGGTCGCGCACGACCGGAAACAGGACGTGCGCGGGAGACCGACAGGGACTGTCGGATCGTCTGGGGTGGTGCCAGGAACACCGCCCCATCTCTCGCCGCGGTCAGCGGGCGGTGAGCGCGAGCACACCGACCAGGACCGTGCACGAGACGACACCCAGATCGAACCACCAGCCGAGGCGGTACGTCTCGACCGGGGTCTTGCCTTTGGTGTGGTGGCCGTAGAGGACCGCGAACAGCGCGCGCCATCCGAGCCACAGGTGGTCCGTCGCGGGGACCGAAGTCGCCGGACGGGGGGAGGGGAACATCGGCATAGCCGAGTGGGGGGAACGGATAAAACCGCGCCGGGTGAGGGCACGCCACCGTCGCTCGGATTGCACGGACCTGAACCGGCGCAGCGAGCGAGGAATGGACGAGGCCGACGGGCAACCGGAAGCCAGCGGCCGGTTCGTCGGGTGGGTTCGAGGCACGACCGCATTCGCTGAGGTCCGGCGGGGTGCCGGGGCGGCAGCCCCCGGCCCACTCCTCTGAGTTGGACCGTGGTGAGGAGCGTGCGTCCTTGGCTGGGAAGGCGAGCTTCGCGAGCCGGCCCGGATTTCGATCCCAGAGGAGTGGGCCGGGGGCCGAGCCGTCAGGCGAGCGACCCCGGCACCCCGCCGGAAACGCTTCAATCTGTGGGTTTTTCATGCCGTCACCCCCTCCGCCACCCCGTCCGCCCGGGTCTCCGCCGGGGGAGAGGGGAGCGGGCGCGGGGGCGGAACCAGGGGCAGCGGGCCGCGGTCCACCGTGTGCCACACCGGGTCGTGCAGCGAGGTCATCCGGAGCAGGTCGTCGAGCGCCACGAACAGCCACAACTCGCGGCCGTCTTTCGTGCCGACCTCCTTCCGCATCGAGTCCCGCCAGCCGGCGTTCGGGCACACGGCCAGGACGCGGAAGTCCCTCGCCGCGGGGAAGTGACGGCGGTACTGCTCGGTCCGCTGGAGGCCGGCGTACCCCTTGAACTTCTTCGCCGCGGCACGGGCCGGGTTGTCCGAGCCGGTCTCGTACTCGACGTACCACGCCCGCCGGTACCCGGCCAACTCGGTCTCGAACGCCGAGTCCGGGCAGCACAGCACGCGGGGTTCCACCGAGATGGTCGAGTGCAGGCGGTACCGCTCGGACGGGTTGGTCGCCTGGGCGCGGACGACCTCGTGCTCGAAGTACAGGGCGTGCTGTGTCACCACCTCCTGGGCGGCGAACAGGGCGTCCAGGTGGATGTGCAGCGACGACAGCGTGCAGTAGTGGTTCATGCTCATCCAGTCGGCGAAGGTCGGCTCGACGGAGAGTGCCACCGACGGGTCGCCGGTCTTCGCCAGGAGCGCGTTCGCCCCCTTCACGGTGGCGGCGTAGATGGGCGCGAGGCCGTGGTTCGGGTCGGCCAGTTTCGGCTCGTACCGGCGGACGTACCCGGCGGTGAGCATCTTCCGCAGCCGAGCGCGGACGATGGAGCCGTCGTTGTCGTGCGGGGCGACGAGGGTGCGGAGGTGGGAGGCGCGGAGGTAGAAGTACCGCAGGTGGTACCGGAGAATGCGGTAGTCGCGGTCGGTGAGCGTCATGACCGAGTCCCGGAAACAAAAAGAGCCGGAGCTCTGCTGAGAATGAGCAGAACTTCGGCGAGAGTGTTTCCCGATGACTCGGGTTCGGCTGAGGGTGCCGACTTGGGGTGGGTTGCACCGTCGGTCGGGTTCGCTCGGCTGGTCACACGCGGTGGCGTAACACGTCATTTGTTAACCACTCGTCGAGGTCTGTCAAGTTCAGTTTCACTGGCCGTACGGATTTTTTTCCAGCGCGCGCGTCGGTTTCGTGACGGCCGTGACGTCGATCACGTGCGGCTCGTCGGCACCGGGTCGGGGCGCGGCGACCGCCGCCGCCGGCACGAACAGGTACTCGTGCCGCTCCGCGAGCCGCTTCCGCATCGCGGAGATGACCAGGCCTTTGAGTTCGTCCCAGCCCGCGAAGGGGTCTGCCACGTCGCTCACCCGCATCACGAACGCGGTCGGACTGTCGGCGGACGAGACCACGCACGTGCGGGGCGGGAGCGTCATCAGCACCTGCTGGAACAGCGCGAGCTGGTCGGCCGACTGGTCGATCAGTTTGCCCGTGTCCACCCGTTCGGTCCGGTGGCGGCCGAGCGGGGTCAGTTGAGCGGTGACCGTGAGGGAACCGCCGCGGGTGTGACTGTGCTGGGTGCTCAGGCCGGTGGACGTGGCGGAGGTTTCGCCGCGTGACCGGGAGTGGGACTCGCCGTCGCTCCGGGTGTCGGTGGTCGTGTGACTGGTGCCCGAATTCTCGCCGCGGGTGGTGCCGGCCGTGTCCGCCGTCGTGGCCGAGGTCGAGTGGGAGGTCGCCCGTCCCGAACTGCGGGAGGTTCCGGAACTGTGGCCCGTGGTTTCGCCGCCCGTCGTACCGTCCGACTCCGACCGGCTGCGGGTGGTACTTTCGGACTCCGTGGTCGAGCGGTGCGTCCCGGAGCCGCGACTCTCCGAACTCGAGCGGGTGAGACCGCCGGCGTGCCCCGAACGCCCCCCCAGACTGCCGGCTCCGGCGGAGACGGACTGGCCCGTCGAGGCGGAGTGCGATTCCGAAACGCCTTCGGAGTGGGACCGGCCGGCGGTTCGGGCTTCGCCGGCCGTCGTCGTGTGGCTCCACCCGCGACTGGACGAGTGGCTCGTGCCCTCGCTGGTGCCGTGGCTTTCGGACGCCGTGTCACTACGGCCCACGCTCGTTCCCGTCGTCCGCGACTCGCTCCGGGCGAGCGACTCGCCGGCGGTCCGCCCGACCGCCGTCCCGCGGCCGACGGACCGGTTCGTCCCGTCCGATTCGGCCGTGCTGGTCGAGGCCGACCGACTCTCGGTCGATCCGAACCCGTGTGCCGAGCCGGCCGTCGAGCCGACCCCGACCGAGGCCGTCGGCACCCAGTCGTACCCGTCGGGCCGGTCCTGTTCCAGCAGCAGCTTGTCGAACCGCAGGGCCTTCCAGCCGAGCGTGTCCGCCAGCAGTTCGGCGTCCGGCGGGAACTTCTGCTGGAAGGAAATGGTCACCCCGCACTGGCTCAGCACCTTCGGGACGAGGTCGAGGTCGTCCCCCTTCTTCAGGCACGACAGGTCCTGGACGCCCAGGCAGAGGGACAGCTTCATCTTCCGCAACTCGCCGAACCCGCGGCGGAGGTCGTCCCCGAGGAACCGCTCGGCCTCGTCCACCACCAGGTGGAACTGGTTCCGCCCCTCGCGGGGCAGCGTCCGGGCCGCCTGAATGGCCTGGGCGATGAGGATACCCCCGAGCGCGTCGGTCTGGTCGGCGGAGACGTTCTCGGTCTCCCCCAGGCTGCACAGGACGATCCCGTCTTGGGCCATCACCCGACCGATGTCGAACGGCTTCGCCCGGCCCGAGAAGATCTGCCGGGTGAGCGGGTTCAGGAACGCGCGGAACCGGTTCAGGCTGCTCTCCACCCACTCCTCCTGCTTCTTCGCCGCCTTCTCGGCGATCAGCTTGCGAAAGTCGGCGAGCACCTCGGGCGACAGGTGCGGGGCCACCCGCTCGAACAGCGCGGGGAACCGGGGGTCTTGCGGGTTGAGGATGGTCAACAACTCGTGCATCCCCAGGTGGCCGCCCGACTCGCCGGTCGCCACGCCGACGGCGTACAGGGCGTTGCCGGCCCACCGGTTGAGCCGGGGCATGCCCTCCAGGTTCGCCTCCCCCTGCTGGCGGATGATCAGCCGCTTCATGCGGTCCACCTGGGAGGCGAACCAGCACAGGTACGCCAGCCGCTCGCCCGACCCGGGCCGGCCGATCGGCTTCGAGTACACGAACGGGTCCAGGGCGAACAGTTGCTCCATCGTCGGCTCCAGGTAGTGGATCGAGAGCCGCTGGAGCGGGTGCAGGCGGTCGTTGACCACGTGCAGGTAGGCGAGCAGTTCCCGCGAGGTGTTCGAGTGCGGGTCGATGAACAGGAACCCGTGCCAGTTGCGGATGAACTCGCGACAGAGCTGTTCGAGCAGTTTGCTCTTGCCGCGGCCCGACCCGCCGAGCACGGCCGTGTGGACGCTCAGGTCTTCCGCGGTCAGCCCGAACGGGAACGGTCGGTCGGGCGAGCCGATCAGGCTCGCCTCGCCCAGCCAGTGGGTGTCGGCCGCCGGGGCGGGGAGGGCGAGGGGCGAGGGCGGCGGGCCGAGGGGGCGGAACCGGGGGGTCATACGGCGACTCCTTGGGCGCGGTACTGGGACTGGATGTCGGCCACCCGTTCGGCCAACGCCGCCGCCAGTTCGTCGGCCGGGTGGACGTCCTTCAGGCGGGCGGTCTCGCGGCGGGCGACCTCGATCTCCGCCGTCATCTTCTGACGGAGGACGGACTGGTGCTCCCGCTGCTCCCGTTCCGGCCGGGTGCGGTCGTCGAGTCGGCCGGCCGTGCCCTCCAGGGCGGCGATGTACTCGGGTGCCAGCTTGCGGATCTCGTCGAGCGGGACGGAGTCGTTCAGGTGGTCGGCGATGTACCGCTCGACCACCTCGGCGGTGTACACCCCGCCCAGCCGCGGCTGCTCCCGCCGGAACGCCTCCCGGATGTCGGCGTGGACGGCGAGCCGGTCCAGGTGGTCGACCGCCCGGTCGGCGAGCGGCGTGTACGGGAAGAAGGCCGACGGGCTGTTCGGGAACCACTGGTCGAGCCAGGCGATGAACGCGGGGGCGGGGAGGGCTTCGGTCACCTGAGCGGCCAGTTCGGCGTACCGCCGCTCGACCCGCTGGCAGGCGGCCAGGCGGTCGCGGCGGGCCTGCTCGAACGTCACCCGGGTGAGGGCCTCGATCTTCGCCTCCGCGTCCTGTTGCCCGCTGACCCGGAAGTTGTCCACGATCTCGCCGTGGCGGGCGGCCAGAGCGTCCAGTTGGGTCTTGTACTCGGCATTCTGCGCCCGCACCTGCTGCTGCATGGCTTCGGTCAGTTTCTTCATCTCCGCGTGGTGAGCGACCTGGCAGCGGTCCAGTTCCTCCCGGTGCTTCGTTTGCGACAGCTCCAGTTCCGCCTGGAGTCGCGTCTGTGCCTGCTCCCGCTCGTCCCGGACGGCCGTGAGTTGGCTGCCGAGCGCCGCGCGGGCGTCGTTCAGTTCCCGGTCGAGGCGGTCCTTGATCGTCTGAACCCGGACCCGCTCGGCGTCGATGAGCGCGTCGGCGCGGTGCTGGTGCGCGACGGCGTGGTCCTTCCGCAGGTGCTCGTTCTGGGTCGTCAGGCTGTGCTTTTCGGCCGTCAGTAGTCTGACGGTGTGGTCGTGGGACGCCCTCAGCCGACCGACGTCTCCTGAGCATGCGGCGGCTTGCGCCTCGCGCTCGGATGACCGGCGGTCTTCGGACTGGACCGACCGGATGCCGAGGACGGCGCAGTGCCCGCCCGCCCCCACCGCGGCGAGGACGAACAGGCCGAACCCGACCTTCCCCGGTTCGGCGTGGTTCTCCCAGATGGCCGGGAGGACTAGCAGCAGGATCAGGTACTGGACGAGGGCGACGGCGGGGCAGGCGAAGAACGGCCAGTACTTCGACCAGAACTCGGCCGCGGTCAGGCTGCTCGCCGGGGTGGACGACGGTGTCGTGGCGGCGGACGTGGGAACAGGGCGGGCGGACATCGGGGGTCCTCACGGGTGGGAGCGGGAACGGTCATTCGCCCGACGGCCGTCGGGCGGTCGAGCTTGGCGGCGAGGGCCGAATCGACTCGTCACGATCGGCCGGCATTCGGGGAGTGCGTGGGAAGGTAGGTCGAGCGGCACCGGGCCATTCGATCCCGGGGGCGTACCGCGGTCGCAGCGGCGGGTGAGCGTGGTAACCCGACCGCACCACGGGTGCAGGCCTGTCGCGGGTCACCGACCGGTCGGCGGCGGGCGGATGCGGGCGGGTGGCGGGCAGGATCGCGTTCACCGCGACGAGCACCAGCAAGCCGCGGACGGACAGCCGCGCGAGGGACGGCGGATCGTGGGGTCGGCCGTCGCGAGGGTTGGGTGACGGGGCCGAAGGAGGAGGCGGGTCGCTGTCCGCCCCGCCACCGGGCGAGGCGGCACCTCGGGAACGAGACCAGTGCCGTAAGACCACCTCGAACAGTTCCACCCACACACCGTGCGGCTGCGGGGCGGGGGAATCTTGCGGTGGGCCGAGGCCGGGTGCTGGATCGGACACGACCGCCCTCCGGTATCCGAGTGAGTGCCGTTCTCACCCTTTCCCCGGATTTGGGTCGGCGAGGTTTTTCATGGATTTCCGGAATTCGTGAAAAAGGATCGGCGAGTTCCGGCCGAAGTGCTCAACGTGCCCCGAACCGGCCAGCACAGATGATTCAAGTGATCGTTTGACATAATGGCGTACTTCTGGTACTCTGACCCCGTGAGATCCCCAGACCACCTCGACGGGGCCGTACCCGAGCGGCTCGACGCCTTGCTTCACACCCTGGGGCTGGGTGAGCCGGCGTCGGCCGACGAGTCCGCGCCGCCGGTGCGGACCGACCTGGTGCGGGCCCTCGTGCGGGACGAACTCCGCGGCGACTGGCCGGAGGTGGTCGGCGACCTGGTCGCGCGGTTCCGGCCGTGGCGGGAGGCCTATAAACTGCTCCTGACGGAGGCCGTCACCACCGCGGTCGATCCGTCGGACCGGACCGGTCCCCTCGCCGATCCGCCGACACCCCCACCGTTCGAAGGGCCGCGGGATGAGTCCGACACCGCCGAGTGAGCGGCTCCGCGTCGCCTTCCAGACCGCCTGGGAACGGGCCGACGGTGCCTTCCCCGACCGCCCCGACTGGCACCGGGCGGTGACCGCCGTCGTCGGCCCCGAGGAGGTGCTGCGGTTTTACGGCCGCAAAGCCATCCCGATCGACCTGAAGGACGTCGATTGGGGTCGGACGTGTCCGCTGCGGTGCTCACGGCCGGCCGACCGTCGGGACCGGCTGACGATTCGGCTGAGCCCGCCGTTCCCGTGGGCGTGTGATTGCGGGCCGTGCGGACAGCGGGGCGAGTTCCTCGACCTGTGCGACCGGCTCAAACCGGGATCGGCGATGACCGCGGGCATCGCGGCCGGTCGGATGGACGCGATCCGACACGACGTTCGCGCCCTGTGGAGCGCCTGCCAGACGACCATCGGGGTGTGGGCCGACCCCGAGGCCGGGCCGCTGTGGCAGGCCCGGTTCGACCACGCCCTCCGGGCGATCCTCCGCACCCGAGCGGACGACGAGGGCTACCGTCAAGCGGTGTCGGATCACGCCCTCAAGGCGGTCACAAACCGACTGGCGGTCACCGCGGCCGCCGGACTTTTGCCGTTCACCCTCGACCCGGACGCGTTCGCCGAGTGGCTGACCCACGCCGTCTTCCGGGCGGTACGGACGGCCGCCGAACGGCGGGACGTTCGGCCACTGTCGGCCGACACCCCCGCGGGGGTGAACCTCGACCTGTGGGCCGACCCCGCCACCGTCGAGGCGTGGCGGACCGTCGGCCGGTACGCCCGCCTGCACGCCTGCATCGCGGCCCTGCCGGTTGAAGGCCGGCGGATCGTCCGCTTCCTGTTCTTCACGCCGGACACCACCCAGCGACAACTCGCCCGCCTGTTGGGGGTGAGTGACACGACCGCCTGGCGGCGGCTCCACGACGCACTGATCCGACTCGCCCGCTGCCTCTCGGACGAGGGCTCCTATGACCCCTGACACGCCGATCGACCTGCCCGCCGATCCGGACGAACCCGTCGACGTGTGGCGAGCGCTCGGACTGGGTGGGGCCACCCTGCCGGACGAACAATCACCGCCCGTCCGGTGGGACCTCGTGCACGGGCTGGCCGGCGGCACGCTCGACGACGAGACCGCGGCCGTGGCCGCCGACTTCGTTCGACTGTTCCGCCCGTGGCGGCAGGCGTTCCGGATGGCGACGGCCGAACGGCTGGTGCGGGCGGACCTGGCGGCCGACCCCGCGCCTCGACCGAGCGGACCGCCGCCCGGCGACCCGCGGTCCTGGCTCCTGGGCCTGCTCGCCGGCCTGGTGGACGGCGAGTGTACCGACGGGTGGGTCCGCGGAGTACTCGACGACGCCTTGAGGTACGACGCCCGGCACCGGCGGCCTGACGACACCGACATCGACCTTGGCGACGTGCTGTTCGAGGTTGCCGTGACCGATCCGGCCGGTGGGACGCGGACGGACGAGGCGACGTTGCCGGACGGCGACACCGGGTTCCCCACGACCGTGGCGTTCGGCCGACACCTCCTGCGGCGGGCCGTCGCCCGCTTGGAGCAGGCCCGCGGATGGGACGTGCCGTCGCTGGCCGAGATCGCCCGCCGCCGACTGGCCGGCGCATCCGTCGCGGCCATCGCCGCCGAGTTGGGCGAGTCCGAAGAGATCGTCCGGACGGGGCTGCGGATCATCCACCGCCGGTGGACCGAGCCGCGACCGCCGCGGCCGGCGGGCGTGGCGTGAGGGCCGGGCGTGACGACCGACGACGACTTGTTGGTGTTCGAGCGCAACGACCGGTTCGGCCGGGCGTGGGCCGCCGGCGAGCGGCCGGCCATCCGCGCGTTCCTGGACGACCTGGCCGAATCGACGCGGGGGAAGGTGTTCGAGGCCCTTCTGGTGAAGGACCTTCAGGCCCGCGGTCGTCTCGGCGAACCGGTCCACGCCGAAGACTACCTCGCCGAGTGGCCGCAATACCGGGAGGTGATCGTCGCCCGCCTCGCCGGACAGACTCCCGGTCCCGTCCGTCACCCGCCGGCCGTCGCCCCGCCGCCCGCCCTGCCCGCGTTCGACGGGTACGAGACGGTCCGCCTGTTGGGGGCCGGGGGCCAGGGTAACGTGTACCTGGTGCGGCACCAGGAGACGGGCGTGCGGTACGCCGTCAAGTCGGTCGCCGCCGGGGCGGGCGCGTCCGCAGTCGTGCGAGGCCGGTTCCGGGCGGAGGCCGATCTCACGGCGCGGATTCGGCACCCGTATGTGGCCCGCGTCGTCGAGGTGAACGAGCGGCACCCCGTGCCCTACCTGGTGATGGAGTTCGTCGGCGGCCAGACGCTGGAGGCGCGGTACCGGTCGGTCCGGCCGACCCCCGCGGAGGCCGCCCTTCTGACGGCCCTGATCGCCGACGCCGTCGAATACGCCCACCGCGCCGGGGTCGTCCACCGCGACCTGAAGCCGTCGAACGTCATCACCGCCTCGCCCGTCGAACTGAAGGTGGTGGACTTCGGGGTCGCCCGCGACCTGTGGGCGGACCGCACCCTGACCGCGACCGCGGCCACCCTCGGCTCGCCGGCGTACATGGCTCCCGAACAAATTGGCGGGTCCGAACACGCCACCGAGCGGTCCGACGTGTTCGCCCTCGGGGCCGTCCTGTACTTCCTCCTCACCGGGCAGCCGCCGTTCCCGGGGGCGGTGGTCGATGAGAGCGGGCAGGTGAGCCGCGGGCGGCTGCTCGCCCCGGCCGAGCGGGTTCCGGACGTCGACCCGGTGCTGGAATCGATCTGCCTGAAGTGCCTGTTGCGTGACCCGAACGCCCGGTACCCGTCCGCCGCCGCCCTCCGGCAGGACTTGTGGGCCTACCAGATGGGCCGGCCGGTCTCGCGGCTGGTCGCCCCCGCGCCGGCGGAGAACCCGGCACCGCCCACCCCGGCCCCGAAGCCGACCGTCGGGGATCGGGCCGCGTCCGCCGCCGTCTGGGTCCTGGCAGTGTGGGCCGGCTTCGCGGTGATGGGTCCGGTGCTCCCGGTCGTCCAGCAGGTCGAACCGCTCGCCACGTTGCGGGCATGGAACGCGCGGCTGGTGGCGGCCTTGCCGTGGTCGGACGCCCTCCCGGAGGCGGGCAGTTGGCCGGCGACGGCGATCGTGATGGGAGTGGTCGGGCTCGGCGTCTGGCTGATCCCAGCCTTCCACCTCCGCCGAACGCCGCTCTGGAGGTGGGTGGCCAACCGGCGCGCGTCCGCCGTGCGAACGCCGCTCACCCGGGGGGCGGCGGTCGTCGTCGCGGCGGTCACGGTCGGCCGCCGGCTGCTCCTCGGGCTGCTGAGCCTTCTGGCCGCGGCCGCGGTGGTCGGGGCAGCCACCCCCGAAGAGGTCCTCGCGTGGGGGCGGTGGGCTCTGCTGGCCGTCGTGCCGGCGGCCGCGGTCTGCGGGTACGCGATCGGCCTGCCGCCGGAGTGGGGTGGCATGTGGGTGCGGACGTACCCGGCCGAGTGGCTGACGTGGAACGTGACCCGGGCCGCGGGCGTGTGGGTCGCGTGCCTGGCCGGATCTCTCTACGCCGTCCCGCTCGCCGCGGCCGTGTGCCACGCCGTCGGCGGGCGACTGCCGGGGACGGGGTGGGGGTGCGCCGAGGCCGTTGCCTGGCTGGTGGCAGGCCGCGGCTTGTACGCCCGGCTCCAGCGGTATCGCCCCGAGCGGGTCGTCGTCATGATGATCGCGGCCGGCTCGAACCGGTCCCGGTGGGGTTACCACCGGGTGTTGATCCCGGCGATCACCGGCGGTGCGCTCATGGCCGGTGCCATGTGTTGGGTGGGCGAGTGGTGCCAGCACTGGTTGACCGGGAACGGGATCGCACCGCCCGGCCTTCCCGCCCTGTTGGTGGCCGCTTTTGTGTTTGGGGCCAACGTCGGATTGTCAATGGCGAAGTCGTGAGGGTGATCGGATCCCGGGAGGCAACCCCTAACCCCGTTCGTCACGGACCATTTCAAGGAGGCAAAGGCGTTCGACGAGCGCCGGCCGCTTCTCCAACCCCTTCGGCTGGCGGGCCAGCACCCGCTCGCGGATGCGGGCCCGTTCGCTCTCGCTGAGTGCCTCCCAGTGTGGGCGGAGGAGGGCCTGCTGTTTCGCCTCTTCGACGAGTCGTAGTCGGTCCTGTTCGGCCTGTTCGGTCACCCGGTGCAGCATCGCCGCCCGCCTCGCGTCCTTGGTGAGCTTCGCCTCGGCGTCGGCCAGGTAGCGGGGCACGGCCAGGAACGTCTTGGCGTCCGGCCACGCCGTCTTGAGAATCTCGGCCATCGTCTCGACCACCAGAACCGCCCCGGCCCGCCCGGAGCGGGCGATCAACTCCCTCGCCAGTTGCACCTCCTTCGCCGTCACCCCCAGCGGTTCTGAGCCGAACCGGGTGACGTAAAACAGACGCACCAAATGCTCTTCGGGTGTGCGATCGGTCATGTCGGGAACGGGAACGGGAAGCAACTCGGCACCGGACGGCGGAGATGCGATCTTGGAACGTGCCTGTGGTTCAGCGAGCGGAATCACGCCCGACCCCTTCTGGAACCGCACCCGCCACACTTTCGGGGCGATGTTCTTGTACCGCTCCGGCGGTTCGCTCGGACTCAGGAAGCCGATCCCCTGCAACTCCCGGATCGGCGGGTCGAGCCGCTGCTTCAGGTGGGCCACGTTCTTGGTCGGGGTCATGCCGACGTGCCCGCAGGCGAACTCGACCAGGTCCATCTCGAACGCGGGCGAGCCGTAGAACCGCTTGTCGAGGAAGCGGTACATCCGTTGGGAGGTCGGCAGCTTGAGGGCGAACAGGGTGTTCAGATCGAGCCGCTTCAAGTTGCCCTTCTGGAGCGACTCGTAGAAGCGGGGCGAGAAGACGACGAAGTTCTCCGGCACCGCGTCGGCCTTGCGACGGCCGCGGACCTGGGTGGCCAGGAAGTATTCGGCGATGATGCCGGTCGAGAACTCGCTCTGGTACTCCCGCCCATCGCGGTCCCACCAGGCGTTCTCGTACCGGATGGTCAACGCCTTCAGCCGGCGGAGGGAGTCGCGGAGCCGCCGGTAGTTCTTGCCCGTCGGTGCCCAGCGGAGGACGGTCATCAGCGCGTGCGGGGTGAAGTGGACCCGCGGCGACTCGAAGTTCGACGCCCGCTTGGCCAGGCACAACAGGCCGAGGACGACGTTCTCGTCGGTCGGCGTCGGCAGCCCGATCTGCGAGTTGGTGAGCAGCGTCACCCGCTGCGGCAGCCGCCGCTTGGTGAGTGGGTCGTACCGGCTGGCCTCGTACACCACGGTGTCCACCTTGCCGCCGTCGATCCGGGTCGGCTGGTGGGAGTCAAGGACCGAGATGGGGAAGTCGGCCAGGTTCATCTCGTCCCGGCCGTCGAACGCGGGTGCGGTGAGGGGCTTGTGGTCGGACATCGTCGTGCAGTGTGCGCCCGCCGCGGCCGGCGTTCAAGCGATCGGCGTTGCCGGGTTCGCCGAACGTGGTCCCCGCCCGAATTTGACCCGTCCGACAACAACACCACTTCGACACCCTCCCCGGTTAGGGTGTGGTTTGGGAACCAGTTTCAGTCTTGGTTTGCCGCCGGTGAGGGAAAAGTGAATCGTCGCGGTGGTCAGCGGAAAACAAGGATTCTCAGGCTCGTTGCGAGGTATCCCGAGGTACGAATTCTGTGTACCCCCAGGTACGAATTCTCGGCCGGGTATGGTGTCCCGAGGTACGAGTTCGATGTACCCCCAGGTACGACTTTCGGCGTGCGTGGATCCCGAGGTACGAATTCCCCATGCCCGGCGTGGTTGCACGGGGCAACTTTCGACCTGTTCCGCTTTGGGAAGCCACGAACCGCAGCGAATTACGCGGACGGTTGGTCGCGTTCGGCCCGCACCTGATCGCCGGCCTCCCGGAGTGCTTTCAACACCTCGTCGCTGGTGACGTGACGCTTGCGGAAGGCGAGGCGGACGATCGCGTTCGCGGTGACGAACCGCAAGTTCGTGCCAGTCGGGGCACCGCGGGTCTTCTCCCCGCGTTGACGCTCCAGCCGCTCGCGGACGACCCGCTCGGCGTCGATAGCGGTCAGGTTCTGGGTCAGGACTTGGTTCAGCACGGCCGGCTGGTCGGCGTCCGGCAGGCGGCCGAGCGTCGTGAGCAGGCGGCGACCGAACACCCCGGTGGTGTCGTGCCGGGCTTGCTCCTGCACGCCCGGGTTCAGCTTGTGCAGCGTCAGGTACTTGCTCACCTCCGCTTCGGACTTGCCGGTCAGTTCGGCCAGCTTCTTCTGCGTGCAGGCGAGGCGGGTTTGCAACGCCCGCAGCGAGTCGGCCAGGTCCATCGGGTGCAGGTCGCTCCGCTGCCAGTTCTCGCCGATCTGACGGAGCAGCAGTTCGAGTTCGTCCGGCGTTTGCACCCAGCACGGCACTTCGGTCAGGCCGGCGGCCTTCGCGGCCCGGTAGCGGCGTTCGCCGGAGATGATGCGGTAGCCGTCGATGCCGGCGTCCGGCCGCACGCTGATCGGCTGCAAGACGCCCAGCCGGCGGATCGAGTCGGCGAGTTCGCGCAACAGCCCTTCGTCGAGCGTCCGCCGCGGCTGGTTCGGGTCGGGGTGCAGGCGGTTCACGGCGATCAGGAACGCCCCCGGCAGGCGGCGCTGGTCGGTGTGGATCGTGTTGGCGGGTTGTGCATCGAACGGCAGGGTCGGTTCGGCCCCGAACGTCTGCTCGGCGAAGGCGCGGGCGGCGCGTTCAGTGGCGGTGGGCGCGGCGGAGGACTTCGGCGAAGAGTTCGCGGGCGACGGTGCTGGCACGGGAGTGGGGGGAACAGAAGACGACGGGGGAGCGGGTGATGACGGACCGCTCGTAGGTGCCGTAATCGGGCAGCACGGTGTCGAACGCGAGCGGGCCGTAGTGGGCCCGCAGTTGTTCGTGGTACCCCCGCTGGAACGGGCGGGCGTGCTTGTACCGCGACACGACGTACCCGAGCAGTTCGAGCCGGGAGTTGTGATGCTGGCGGACGTGCCGGATGAGTTCGGTCACCTCGTTCACCCCCTGCGCGCCCCAGTCGGCCGCTTCGAGCGGGACGATCACCCCGTCGGCGGCGCACAGGGCGGTCATGCTGGCCAGGCTCAGTCGCGGCGGGCAGTCGATGACGATCAGGTCGTACCGGGATTTCAAGGGAGCCAAGGCATCGACCAGTGTGCGGTGCAGTTCCGCCTTCTGCCACTCGTCCTGGTCCGACACGTCGTACTTGAACAGCTTGGGGTTCGCGGGGATCAGGTCGATGTGCGAGAAACTCGTCCGCCGAATCAGCGGCTCGGCGTCGGGTTCGCGGCCGGGGTGGAACAGCGCTTCGATCCCCGGTTTGCCGTCGGGCGGAAGGCGGAAGGTGAGCGACAGGTTGCCCTGTGCGTCCGTATCGACCAGCAAGATTCGCCGCTCCTGTTCCTGGGCCACGCCCGCCAGCAGCCAGCACAGGTGCGTCTTGCCCACCCCGCCCTTCAGGTTCAGCACGGTGAGGACGATGGCGGTGTCGGAGGCGGTCACGGACCGAGTGTAGCACACCGGAGCGTGCCACACGAATCGGTTCGAGAACCGCCGTCGTGGCCGCTTCTTCCGGCTCAATCGTCGGCTCTCCGCCGGGCGGCCCGGAGGGCCGACCCTCGCCGCTTCCACTCGCCGCAAAGTCACGCTTCCTCGCATGTCACCCTTCTCGCGGCCACGCCGCGAGGCCCCCACCTGCGACACGCCGGGCCTCACGGCACACGGCGGCTCGGCGGGGGCCTCGCGGCGGAATCGACGCATGTAGAAATCGCAAGGAATCGACGACGCCGCTCGAAGGGTGACGCACCATTCCGACTCCGGTTCGGCCGCGGAGCGGAACCCGCCCCGCCCTCATTCGGGCGGGAGTCGTGCGTCACTTGGGGGAAGCCGCGAGGAGGGGGACGGGCCGATGCCGGTGATCGCGAAAGACCGTCCGCTGAAACAAGTCGGCTTCGGGCAACACCTCGGCCAAAGCCGCCGCGTAGACCAGCGACCGCTGCAGGTTCTTGGCGAGCTTGGCGGCCAACTCCGCGGCGTGTCGCACCCGCTCGCGTCCCGCCGTCGTCACCAGCAGCACGCGGAAGCGGTACGGGGACTGGTCCGCGTACGACTCGTACACGCGGAGCTTGCGTTCGAGCGAGTCGAGGGTGGTGTCCGCCGACCGCAGGCGTTCCGTCGCGGCGTCGAGTTCGACGAAGAAGTCGAAGTGTTTGCCGGCCGGCACGGTGACACGGAACGCCGCGTCCGGGAACACGACTTCGCCGCCGGCTTCGAGCCGGACGCCGTTCTCGCGGGCGACGTGGGAAAGCGTCAACCCGGCCCGGTGCGCCGACACGGCGAGTTGCACCATCAGGTCGGCCAGGGCGTGCGTGTGCCGCTGCCGCGACAGGCCGACGGCCGCGAACAGCCCCTTCGGCGGTCGGGCGTCGGCCCCGTGCAGCAGGGCGAAGCCGAGGCGGGTCAGCCGGTAGTAGCCGGGCACCCCGGCGGTGGCCGTGGCGTAGGCGTGGCGGGAGACCCGCCCGGCTTCGGCGAGTTCCTGGAGCCGCGCCCGTGTCCGCCGCACGTCGGTGAACGGGCGGGCGAACGTCGCGCTCAGCCTCAACAGTTGGGCGGCCGTCAGCGGCCACAGGTCGAGGGCCGCCAGGACGTCCACGTCGCGGGTGGTCAGGCAGGTGACGGGCAGGGGGTTTGGCATGGTGACACGGGCAGCGTATCATCTCCGGCGTCCAACTCCGCTTGCATGCCCCCCGACAAATCCCGTTACATCGATGTCGACAACCTGTTGTTGCACGTCTCCCTGGAGCAAGCCGCCGCCTTCTACGGCGTCGAACTGCCGGAACTGAAACGGGTCGGGTCATCGATTCGGACGCGGTGTTTCCTGATGTGCGGGAAGCCGGCCGAGACGGGCGAGCGGGCGTTGAGCGTCCAGGCCGACGACCCGGCCAAGGCGTGGCGGTGCTTCCAGACTTCGTGCGGGAAGAGCGGGAATCTCGTCGGCCTGTGCGACCTGATGAAGCCGGGCGACAACAGCGGCGGCAAGCCGCGGGGCGACCGGTTCAAGGCGATCGCGGCGGACCTGGCCGCCATGCACGCGGGCATGATCCGGGCGGTCGATCTGCCCGAAACGACGTCCGCCACGGTGGACCCACCGAAACCGACACCCGCGAACGTGTCCCTGGCCGAGTCGCCGAACGAGAAGGCGCGGGCACTGGTCCACCTCGACGCCAAGTTCGTCCGCGACCCCGCCGCACTTCCTCCGGCGGTCTCCAAGTTCTTCCGCACCCGGCCGCACCTGACGCCGGAGGTGCTGGCCGACTGGCGGATCGGCTACCTGCCCCGCGACACGGGCGCGGATAAATCCGGCGGCACCATGCGGGGCAAGGTTGTCTTCCCGATGCACTCGGATTCCGGCGAGTTGTTGACGTGGTTCGGACTCGACCCCGAACACGAGCAGAAACTCGCTGCCTGGGAATCGGGGGGCAAGAAAGACGCGGCACCCGAACGCTACCACTTCGTCAAGGGATTCCACTACGGCCTGGAGGTGTTCGGCCAGGAGCGGCTGAAGTCACACCCGCAGCGCGACGTGCTGAAGGCGTTCGGCCTGCCGGTCGTGTCCGACCCGACGCAGGTGCTGAAGCTGGCCACGCTCGGTCTGCCCGCCGTGGCCTCGTGCCGCGCCGGCGTCACCCGCGAACAGGCGGCCAAGATCGGCCGGCTCGTTCAGGAGCACGCCGACGGCAAGGCGACGGTGTGGGCCGACTGCACCGAGGCGGGCGAGGCGGCGATGAAGGCGATGCTCGGCTACCTGAGCCAGGAGTGCTTCGTCCGCGTCGCCTGGACGACCAAATCCCACGCCGGCACATTCGCCGGGAAAACGATCGATGACGTGTCGGCCGAACAAGTGAACCGTCTGTTCCCCACCTCCGAGGATTAACCCTCGTCGGGCGGGAACGTGCCAAGCCGGATGAGCAGAACTCGCAGTGCGAGCCGGTGGGGAGAGTTCAGGTCGAGGGCGCGGACGGTCGCCCGCCCGATCTGTGTTCGTCCGACGAGTGTGGCCCCTGACCACGCGAAGTGCCGTGACCACCGTTGCGTCCGCGGGTGGAAGAGCCGCACGACGTTGCCGCTCACCTCGTCCACGCTCGCCAGATTCGGCCCCTTCGACTCGTTGCACCCGTGGCAACTCCAGGCCAGATTCCCCAGGTCGTCGGTTCCTCCGTGCTGTTTCGCGATGACGTGTTCGAGGTGGAAGGCGAAGAACGGCTCGTCGTCCTCGTGCATCCGGCAATACTCGCACCGGTTCCCCGCCCGCTGGCGGACGAACCGACGGTTCGCGGCGGTGGTCATGACTCGTGGCCGGCCAGGAGGAGTCGGGCCTGTGCTTGCAGGTACGCGATCATGTTCCCCGCGAGCACGCAAGAGTGGTACTCCTCCTTCTCGGCAGCCGACAGCGTGCCCTCGTTCGCCTTGGCTGCGAGCGCGGCCACCCGCTTCTGCACGGCGGCGTCCGCCTTCAACCCGATCAGCGTGCGGGCAAAGTCGGGCGTCAGGTTCTGGCCGAGCGGCCGGAGCAGTTCGTTCATCGCCGGTCGGGTGGCTGTGGTGGACATGACCTGAGTTTACCACAAAGCAGTGCCTGAGCGAAGTCGTCTTCCAACGCGCGGGAGGTGATACCCGTCGCGGCCGGTGCCGGAAAAACGCCCGCGATCATCCGGCTCATCTCAGAAAGGGATCCGTCCCAGTGCGACTCGTGTGACGGGTCGAGTGGGCCGCGTCACTGGTTCACGACAGCAGGCACATCGGCCGGCAATTCGTCGGCGACACGCAGGACGAGCAGATAGCCTCGGCCCTCGCGTTCGATCACACACCGCCCTTCCGAGAACGGCAGTTCGTTGAAGAACCGCTTCACGGAGTCATCCAGGTCGTCCCACTCCAGCCGGGTAGGGCCGGCTCCCGTCGCGGAGTTGGCGGGTCGATGGTCCATCCCGCGATCCTACCACATGTGCCCCGGTTCGTCACCCCGGCGATTCGAGTGGCCCTCGCACCGACCGTGAAACCGAGCGCCCCCTGGAGAGGGAGCGCCCGCGTGTTCCGTCACACCCGCGCGGGCGGCGGGAGGAGGGTCGTCGCCACACCGAGGAAGGGCGAGGCGTACTCGTCACCCGCCCAGGAGAACTGCACCCCCCAGTCGTCACACGCGCCCACCTGCACGAGGCGGTCGGTGGGCGAGCGGGAGGTGCTCAGCAGCCGGCAGCCGCCGAAGGGCCACTTCTCCGTCGTCAGCTTCACCAGGAGCATCACCGTCGTGAGCAGCCGGGCGGACGGCACTTCCTCGCCGAACGGGGCGAGGGTGAGCAGTTCACGAACCGGCCGGGCGAGCGAGTCGGGGATCAGGTCCGTCCGCACCTGCCGCCAACCGGGCCGCCCGCGGTCGCGGGCGAACGGGCCGTCGGCCCACGCGGCCGGGTAGAACACCGCCGGACGGCGGGACGCCACCTGGAGCCGGAGCGTCGCGATGGACACGCCGGGGTCCCAGAACGTCACGAACCCGTCGCGGTCTCGGGGCGTGGGCGGCGGGGCCGGCACCGCGGGCAGGCCGAACAGTTCGGCCACCCGCTCGGGGGGAAACGTCGGCGTGTCTTGCGTCGGGTCCGGCGTCGGCACGTCCGCCTTGTTCGGCTCGCGGGGTTTGCGGATCGTCTTGGCCACGGGTCGTCTCCGCACGGGGTTCCCTCGACCGGAGGGGGCGGGCCGCCCGAAGGGATCGGGACCGGCCGCCCACGCACCGCGGGTGCGCGCGAGGCCGGTCCCGGTGAGAAGGAACACGACGTGCAGCGTGCCACACCCGCCGGCCGTCGGCAACCGCGGCTGGGTGTCCGGGGTGGTATGCTGGTGGTCCTGCGTGATCGTCCGCACGGACCGAGGCGCGACACCGCTCGCCCTCCCGCTCCCGCATCACAGGCCGTGCCGTCAGCGAACCGGCGTCAGTGATGGACGCCGCCTCCCGCCCGGCACGCCGCGGACCGACACCTCCGCCCGCCTCTCGGGACCGGTTCCGCCGTCCGGATCACCCCCGCAGGCCCCGCCCGGGCACCGCTCGCGGAAGCCTGGGCGGGGAAACCCTCGCCCCCTGCTACACTGCCCGCGTGCGCTGGGTGTTCTCCGTACCGGCCGACAACGACCGCGGGCCGCAGTACCTCGATCAGGCACTGGCGGCGGTTCATTCGGCGCTGGGACGCCGGGATCGGTTGTGTCTGATGGTGGAGTCGAAGGGCGGCGAGGTCTCTCTCGGCGTGGAATGCACGCCGCGGTTGATCCCGACGATCTCTCGACAACTGTACGCGGCCTACCCGGACGCGAAACTGCACCCGGCCCCGGTCCACACGCCCGGTGTCGTCCGCCGCTTCCTCCGCAGTTCCTCCGACCTGTTCCCGCTCAAGCGGTACGCCCAGTTCGAGGACGCCCTCAACCGCCAGGTGGCCGACCCGATCACCGCCCTACTCGTGGCCGTCGCCGCCCCGCCCGCCGTCTTCGTGCGTGTCGAGTTGGCCCTCACCCGGTGCGACCACCGCCGCGAGCGGCAGGCTGAAGATACGCTGCGGGCGATCACCGCCGAGAACATGCAACCGTACCCCCGCTTCGCCCGCTGGTTCGCCGCACGAGCCGCCCGGCCGCAGTGGTGGAGGCGGGTTCTCGCCTGGCTCACCAAATGGATGCTGGCCGGCCGCACGCCGTATCCGGGGCACGTCGAAGGCGTCGGCGGACGCACCCACGACCGCGAATCGCCCCTCGAGGCCGCCGCCGACAAGCTGCACCGGCCGCTGTTCGACGCCACCCTCACCCTGTCCGTCGCGGGCACATCGCGGGCGAATGCCGAAGCCAAGTTGACCGAACTCGCCGCCGCCTTCGGCCAGTTCCACCGCCCCAAGTTCGCCGCGTTCGTCGAGTGCCGGCGGGCCGAACCGTTCCGCCTGTCGGCCGAAGAGGTGGCCACCCTGTGGCACGCCCCCACGCTCGTCGCCCAGGCCCCCGGCGTCAGTCGAGTGGACTCGCGGGAACGGGACGCGCCGGTCGATTTGCCCGCGCCCGGCGGGGAGGTGGTCACGCTCGGCGAGGCGGTGTTCCGCAACCGCGTCACCCGGTGTGGGCTGCGGCCCGACGACCGCCGCCGGCACCTGGCCCTGCTCGGCAAGACCGGCATGGGCAAGAGCACACTGATGTATTGCCTCGCCCGGTCGGACGTCCGCGCCGGCCGCGGTGTCGTACTCATCGACCCGCACGGCGACCTGGCCGAGGCGGTGTTGAAGACGGTGCCGCGCGAGCGGACCAACGACGTGATCTGGTTCGACCCGGCCGACGCCGCCTACCCGCCCGGCTTCAACCCGCTCCGCTGCCGCACCCCGGCCGACAAGCCGCTCGTCGCCTCCGGCGTGCTGTCCGCGTTCAAGAAACTGTACCCCGAGTTCTTCGGCCCGCGGATGGAGCACGTGTTCCGCAACGCCCTGCTCGCCGCCCTCGACCAGCCCCGCCCGACCCTGCTGACCGTGTCGCGGTTGCTCAACGACGCCCGCTTCCGCGCCACCGCCGTGGGGAAGGTGACGGACGATGTGGTCCGTTCGTTCTGGCTGAGTGAGTTCGCCGGGATGCCGCCCAAGCTCCAGGCCGAAGCGATCAGCCCGGTGCAGAACAAGCTCGGCCAGTTCCTCAGCTCGCCGCTCCTGCGGAACGTCCTCGCCCAGAGCGACGCGACGCTCGACTTGCGGGACGTACTCGATTCGGGTAAGGTGCTGCTCGTCAACCTGTCGAAGGGGCGGTTGGGGGATGACGCGGCCGGGCTGCTCGGCTCGCTGCTCGTCACCCAGTTGCAGTTGGCCGCTATGAGCCGGGCCGACGTGCCGGAGGCGTTGAGAAGGGACTGCTACGCCTACGTGGACGAGTTCCAGAACTTCGCCACCGCCAGCTTCGGCACCATCCTGTCCGAGGCCCGCAAGTACCGCCTGGCCCTGACGCTGGCCAACCAGTACCTGGCCCAACTCGACGAAGCGACCCTGCACGCCCTGTTCGGCAACGTCGGCAGTTTCGTCGTCTTCAATTCGGGGGCGAAAGATGCCGAACTGTTGGCCGAGCAACTCGGCGGCGACCTGCTGCCCGCCGACCTGATGCGACTGCCCAAGCACCACGCCTACGCCCGGCTGCTGGTGGACGGGATGCCCACCCGCCCGTTCTCCGTGCGGACGCTCGCCCCGCCCGCCGTGACGATCGACCCGACCCGTGAAGCGCTCGTCCGGGCCGCGTCCCGCCGCCGCTACGCCCGCCCCCGCGACCAGGTCGAAGCCGCTATCAGACGGGATCTGTCGGGCGCTTGATCGCCGGCCGGATCGACTGCTATGCTCCCCGCGTGCCGAACACCCCCGCCCCCGTCTACGAAGGCCGCCGCGACGACCACCACCGCGTGACCGTCACCTGCGACGGCGACCCGCTCGACCCGCGGTTCGACCTCCGCCGCCACAGCGACGGGTTCGAGTTCGGGTACGGCGGATCGGGACCGGCCCAACTCGCCCTCGCCATCCTGTCGCACGCCCTGGGCGACGACGAACTCGCCTCCGCTCATTACCAGAAGTTCAAGTTTCAAGTCATCGCCAAACTGCAGGAATCCTCGTGGCGGATCACCCAACAGGAGGTCCGCTCCTGGATCGCCGGCGTGTTGGCGGATCGTGAAGAGCCGGCAGAATAGCTTGCGCGACGACCACCCCTTCGGGCAGGCTCGGTTCGTCTGAAGCCGCTCATTCCCCAACCCGAAGGAGGCCCCCCGTGGCCAAGTCCCAGCCCCCGCGCCCCCCGTCGCCGCCGCCCCCACCGCCCCCGGCCCGTGACGACCCGCCCGACAACCGCCCGGCCGCCAGCTTCAAGTACGGCGTGTCCGGCGGCATCATCGAGGTGGCCGTCTGGCCGAAGCGGATGACCGGCGACCGCGGCGAGTACACCGTGTACAACGTGACGTTCGGCCGCAGCTACAAGGACGGCGACACCTGGAAGACGAGCGACAACGTGCGGGGGTCGGACGTCCCGGTCCTCCTGCACGCCCTGCAACAGGCCTACGCCTTCGTCCTCGACGACCGCGCCACCGGCAACAGCAACGGCAACGGTTCGTAATTCCCACCCCCGGCTTCAGACACGCCCCACTCTCGGCGAGTGGGGCCTTTCGCTTGCGCGGCGATCTCACCTCGGGCAGTCTCCCCGCGCCCGGTCACCCCGACCGGGTACGGCCCCCGCCGTCACCCCTCCGCACCGGAGACCCGCCATGCCCGGCCTCGACGACGCCCACGACCTGATCCCGTCCGAACTCGCCGCCACCATCCCCCGACTGTACGCGGCCGAGAAGGAGAAGGACCCGACCGCCCACCTGCGGTGGTTCACCCCCGACGCCGACTGGACGTGGTGGATCCTGGAGTACGACCCGGACGAACGGCTCGCGTTCGGACTGGTCCGCGGGCACGACACCGAACTCGGCTACGTCTCGCTGGCCGAGATCGAAGCCGTGCGGGGAGTGCTCGGCTTGCGGGTCGAACGCGACCTGCACTTCCGGCCGACGCCGCTCTCCCACTGCGACAAGGGCGGACGACGCTAGCCCACCCCCCCGTTCACCCGAACGGGGCCTTTCGCGATCGATTCGCCAACCGCCCCCACTTCTGGCACGCTGCTCGCGCTGGCCACCCCCGGTCAGCACGCCCGAGCGATTCGCTCTTTCCCCCACCGTGGAGGTCGCCATGAACGTGGCACCCGAGGACGGCTGCTGCCGCGAGTGCGGCGCGGCGCTCAAGATCATCGACAGCGACGACGGCACGATGACGGTCGAATGCCAGGACTGCGGGGACGTGTACGACGTGGAGACCGATACGTTCAACGACGGCTGCATGACGTACTACGTCCCGATGCGAATCCAGCAACTCCGGGAGGAGGGCGATGGACCCGACGGCCGCCCTGACTGAGTTGCTGGACGCACTGCGGACCCAGGACCGCGAGACCGCCTTCGCCCGGCTGGAAGCGCTGCTCGACTGGCTGAGCCGGGGCGGAGCGTTCCCGACGGTTCCGGACGCCCCGACCGACGACACGCACCAGGGGTGGACGAACTACGCGACGTGGGCCGTCCACCTGTGGCTGAGCAACGACGAAGGTACCTGGCTGTTCTGCCGCCGACTGGCCCGCGAGACGGTCGAGGACGCCGACACCTGCGACCAGGTGCACGACGGCATCTGGACGCGGGAGCAGGCCCGGCGGTTCATGCTGGCGGACCGACTCCAGGAGTACCTCGCCGAGTTGAACCCGCTGAAGGACCAGCCGTCCGCCTTCGCCGACCTGCTCCGCTCCGCCCTCGACGACGTGAACTGGGAGGAACTGGCCGACGCGTTCTTGGAAGACCTCGAAACGTGAGGGGGACCGCCCCGCTCGGACCCCACCCGTGTCGCAAGGCACGGGTTCTTTGCGGTCACACGATTTCCGTCACCCGTTGGTCGAGCGCGAGAGTCCGTCTACTTCGGCGGCCATAGCGACCCTTGGACTACTATTGTATTCATCCACCACCCGCTTGCCGGCGAGCGCGTCCAGGTCCTGCGCCGGCAGCGGGGCCGCGGCGGTCAGACCGGCGGCCAGGGGGATCACGAACCGGGTCATCGGCTCCTCCGGTGGGTTTCGATTCGGTTCCAGACTCTCCGTCAGCCGGTCCGTTCCTGCAAGGGGCCTTTGAGATCCAGCTCCTTCAAGTTCGGATCGCCATGACCGAAGTGATCCTGGGGCGTGGAGCCGTTGGCCCGCAGGAGCGTGTTGTACCAGTTGCCGATGGTCTTGTGCCCCTTGTTGCCGGAGTCCGGGTAGCGGAGGTAGCGGCCGCCCGTCTTCAGTTTCATGTTCTTGCCGCCGGCGAACAGGAACGCCCGGTCGGGGAATCGCATCAGCGCCAACCTGTGTCGGCCTCCCACAGCACAGGAGTCGGCGGCTAGAACAGCTCTTTCACCGGGGTTCCCGTCGGGAGCATTTTCATCGGGCGGCCCTGCGCCACGAATTCCGCATGGGGGTCGAGTCCCAACGCGTCATAGACCGTGGCCACGAAGTCGGCGACGGACACGGGGCGTTCTTTCGGCACGGCTCCGAGACGATCGCTGGCGCCGATCACCTGTCCCGTCTTCACCCCACCCCCGCCCATCGTGAGACTGAAGCAGTTCGACCAGTGGTCGCGTCCGGGTCCCTGTTTGTCCTTGTTCAGCTTCGGGGTGCGCCCGAATTCGCCCGCCGTGATGACGAGCGTGGTGTCGAGTAGCCCGCGGTCGGAAAGGTCGTTCAACAGGGCGGAATAGCACTGGTCGTAAATCGGCAACTGCTTGTCGAGGTGCCCGAAGATCCCCCAGTGGTGGTCCCAGGCGTAGATCCCGGTGTCCACGTACCCTTGGATCGTTACGAACCGCACGCCGGCCTCGATCAGCCGGCGAGCCAGGAGCATCCCCTGCCCGACCCGGTTGCGCCCGTACGTGTCGCGGAGCTTGGTCGGTTCCCGCGACAGATCGAACGCCTCCTTGGCCTTCGGCGAGGTCGCCAGTTGAAAGGCGTGTTCGGCGAACGTGTCCCGCGAGTGAGCAGACTCCGGCGCACTTTCTCGCTCGGCCTGGTAACGATCCAGTGAGCGGAGCAGCGTCTTGCGCCCGGCGAGTCGGCTCACATCGACATCGGGGTCGGGCTCGAACTCCCGCACCGCGAAGGTCGGCGAGTTCGGATCCTGGGTGAGCACGTACGGGTCGTACTGGCGACCGAGGAACCCGCCGTGCCCGGGGGCACTATGGGCGGGGTGCTTCATGTTCCCCATGTGCACGAACGGGAGGAATCGGGAGTCCAGTTTCTGCTGCATGCTCAGAACCGCGCCGATGCCGGGTGCCTGGAGGTTCTTGTCGACCGGGCTGCCGCACATCAGGTGGACGTCGCCTTCGCCGTGATCGACGGGTTTGGCGGTGTACATCGAGCGGATCAGGGAGAACTTGTCGGCGCAGGTGCGGAGCCTCGGCAACTGGTCACTCAACTGCAACCCGGTGAGATTGGTGGCCGCGGAGGAGTACTTCCCGCGGATGTCGTCCGGCGCGTCCGGCTTCATGTCGTACATGTCGATGTGACTGGCACCGCCTTGCAGGAACAGGAAGATGACGTTGATCTGCTTCTTGCCGCGACTCCTCGACTCGTTCGCCAGCACTCGTGGCAGCGACAGCCCAAGCGGAGACAGGACTCCGAGGGATAGGCCCCCGAGTGCGAACAAGCCCCGACGGGTGACGGGACGCGAGGCCATGCTCATCGAAGTCCGCCGCTGTAGTTGTGTGATTTTCGACAACATCGGTACCGGCGTGGCCCCCGGTTGCTACTTCTGCTTCTTCCGCAGATCGACCATCGCGGTCCCCAACGCGTCGCCCAGGCGGACGAAGAACTTGCCGCTGCCCATGTAGTGGTAGGGGCGGTCGCTGCCGATCTGCGAGAACTCGACCGGCTTCTTGCTCCACGTCCCGTCCTTCCACATCGCCAGCGCGTCGAGCGCGTAGAACGGGTAACTCTCGACGCTCGCGATGGTGCCCTTGAATTCGGGTGCCTCGGCCGCGGCTCGCTGACCTAGGGAAACCGGGTTCTTGTCCACCTCCTCTTTGGTCGCGCTGGTCCCGAGCACGCCGATGACGAACGGCAGGTTCGGGGCCTCGTACTCTTTCCGAACGTCCTTCACGAAGGCGATCATGTTCGCCTTGTAGTTGCCGTGGAAGGCCGGATCGAACTGGTCGTTGAAGCCCTGGAACCAGACAAACCCGGCGATCTCGTAACCGGCCGCGGCGTCGTAATCGGGGTGGTGCTTCTTCAGGTCCTTGAGCACGTCTCGCACAGCCTCGTTCATCATCCGGTAGTTCAAGCCGGCGTTCTCTTTGATTTTCGTCGCGTCCTTCCCGTCGGCTTGCGCCTTGCTCAACTCGTACGGACCGGCAGAAGGCGGACGGAAATCGTAGTGGAGGGATTTGCCGCCCCAGGAGGTCTTGATCAGCAGAATCGGCGCGTCGGTCTTCTGCTCAAGCGAGAGGCCGAAGCCGAGTTCCGGGCCGATTTTCTCGGGGCTGGCACCGTACCCCAAGGTGAGCGGCCCCGACCGCTTGTGCCCGTCGGCGATGGACGTGATGTAAACCCGCTTGGAGACGCTGAACGCGTCCTTGATCTTCTTGGTCCGGGCATCAACCTTCGCCTGGAGGTCCTTCAACTCGGCTTGCGCCGCCGCGATCTTGTCGTCGCCGACGATCTTCTTGCCACGCAAGTCGCCGTCGAGTGCGTCGCGATTGACACGGACCTCGATCATGTCCTTCGTATCTTCAGGGGCAATCGCGCCGTCCTTGAAGACCAACCTCGCGAGTTCTTTGACCCCGGGTTCCTCGGCCGTCAGCAGGGCCGGGATGGTTGGGAACTGCGCGTGGCCGACCATGTTCGACTGGCCGGCCATGATGTAAATTTGAAGCTTCTTTTTGGCCGGTTCGGCCGCTCGACACGGTTCCGCACCGAGCGGCAACAGCAGCGCGACACACGTTGAAACCAGCAGCGTTCTCGACATGATGACGGACTCCCGTGCCGACTACCGCCAGCTGACAGCAAGCGGAGTGACCGTATCGGCCTCGGCACAGTCTCGGTGAGTTCGAGTCCTCCGTCAACTACCATCTGTCCAACCTGACGACCCTGTGAGAAATGTCCGTTGTCGGAGTCGCCCGACTGCACTCGAGCACCTGAAATACCATGCCGGCAAGCGGATCGAAAGCCCCCACACGTTGCAGACGAATCACCTCCGGGCATTCTGGCCATGCCCTGGGTAGTGATTCGGCCTTGTGTGCGGAAGGTGCGGTCGTGGTTCTCGGGGACATTCGCATCGACGCAGAAGAGCAGGTCCGGTACGACGCCCGCGAGCAGCGGTTCGCCGACCCACCTGCCGCGGCGGACGGGGGCGTTCTCGGTGCAGGTCGCCCCAATCATCTGGTAGCGATGCTGTACAGGTCGAACCGGCCGTCGCGCTCGCCGACGAACGCCAGCGCGCGGCCGTCGGGGTGCCACGTCGGGTAGTCGGCCCGCTCGAACCCGTCGCTCAGCCGCACCAGCCCGGTGCCGTCCAGGTTGACCGCGTGAATCTCGTACTTGCCGTCGGCGTTCCAGGTGAAGGCGATCCGCTTCCCGTCCGGCGACCAGCACGGCCGGGCCTGCATCCCTGTCAGTTTCACCACCCGCTTCACGTCGGTGCCTTCGGCGGTCATGACGTACAGGTCGAACTCCCCGTCGCGGCTGGAGCAGAAGGCGATGCGGGAGCCGTCCGGGGAGTACGCCGGCCAGTTGTTGATCCCGCCGGTGGTGAGCGTCTGGCGGTCCTTGCCGTCCTTCCCGACACTCGCGATCTCCTGCCCGGCGGCGGCGGGGATGGCGAAACAGACGCGGTCGCCCTTCGGGTGGAAGCTCGGCCGGCGGACGGCGGCGAACCCGCCGCCGGGGTCGAACACCGCATCCTTGCCGGTTGCCGCGTCGCGGAGGACCAGTTTCATGTTCAGGTTGCCGCGGCTCTGGACGAAGGCGACGGACTTCCCGTCGGCGGTGAATGTGACCTCGAACTCGTTCGTGGTCGCGTCCGGGTGCAGGGGCGACGGCTTCTTCTCCCCCGCCTTCAGCCGCATCAGCCGCATCTGGACCGGCGATTCGAGCAGGGTGTAGACGAGGTCGCCGCCCGTCAGGTAGACCGGGTCTTGCTTGAGGGTGCCGTCCGTCGTCAGGCGGGTCGGGTTAGAAAAGCTCATGGATGACCCTCGTGCCGGGGAGCACCCGCAGCTCCGCCCGCGCCTGGCTGTCCACCCCGGCCAGTTGGAGGATGGTCGCGCCGACCATGCCGGGGGTGATCGCCTCGGTGAGCGGGGCGCTGCCGGTGGCGTCGCTGTCGCCGATCACCGCCCCGCCGCGGACCCCGCACCCGGCCCACAGGGAGAAGTAGCACTGCGGCCAGTGGTCGCGGCTCGCCTGCCCGTTGATCTTCGGCGTCCGCCCGAACTCGCCCATCGCCACCACCAGGGTGCGGTCGAGCATCCCCCGCTGTTTCAGGTCGTCGAGCAGGGCGGCGTACACCCGGTCGAAGATCGGGCCGTGCCGGTCGGGGAGCAGGTCGAAGTTGAACACGTGCGTGTCCCAGCCGAAGTCGCAGTTCGGCGTCATCGCCTCCACGTACTGGCTCCAGTTCACCTGCACGTACGGCACGCCGGCCTGCACCAGCCGGCGGGCGAGCAGGCAACTCTGCCCGAAGGAGGTCTGCCCGTACGCCTCCCGCGCGGCCGGCTTCTCCCGCGACAGGTCGAGCGTGGCCCGCGCCTCCGGGGTGGTGAGCAGGGAGTAGGCCCGCTTCTGGGTGGCGTCCCACCTGTCGAACGCCGGCTGGTCGGCGGCGCGGTTCAGGCGGTCGAGGCCGCCGAGCAGCTTGCGGCGGTCGTCGAGTGCCGCCGGAGAGAGGCCGTCGAGCAGTTTGAGGGCCGGGATGTCCGTCTCGCCGAACTCCGAGCAGCCGACGAGCAGCGGGTCGTAGTTCCGCCCCCAGGTGCCGCCGCCGAACCCCCGCACCGGGCCGACCACGTCCCGCGGGTTGCCGCGGCCGATGGCCATGAACGACGGCAACTCCTTCTCGCCCCGGTGCCGGGCGATGATGGAGCCGAAGTTCGGCACCTCGGCCGTCTTCCCCTCGAGCATTCCGGTCAGGCCGATCGACCCCGCCTTCAGGTGGTCGCCGTCGGCGTTCACCATCGACCGGATGAGGGCGAACTGGTCCTGCCGGGCGGCCGTCTTCGGGAACAGTTCGGTGAACCGCACCCCCGGCGTCTTGGTGGGGATGGTGCCGAACGGCCCACGGATCTCCGCCGCCGCCTTCGGCTTCGGGTCGAACGTGTCCAGGTGGCTCGGCGCGCCCCACAGCCAGAGGAGGATGACCGACGCCGGTTTCGCGGATGGCTCGGCCGCGGCCGCTCGCAGGCCGAGCGCGGCCGGGGCGAGAGCGCCGGCGGCGAGGAACGCACGCCGCGACACCCCGCCGTGCAGGGCGGCGCGAAAACTGCCGACTTCGAGCATCGTTCACCTCGGGTGCGGTGTGCGGGGCTGACTCACCGCCCGTCCTTGTACTGCCTCATGTCGGCCGACCCCGCGGCCTGGTCACCTCGGACACGGCGGCGGAGATGCGGACGACCCACCCGCCGACCCTACCCTCGGCCGGCCCGCAGCGACCGGGGCCATTCCACGGCGGCTCACTTCTTCGGAACGGGTGGCACCTCTTTCGGCAGGTGCTTGGAGAGCTTCTCGATCACCGGTTTGTGTTCCGGCTTCTCGGCGAGGTTGACGGTTTCGGCGGGGTCATCTTTCTCATCGTACAGTTCCGTGGCAGCGACCGTGCCGTCCTTGCGGCTCCGCCACACGACCAGCCGCCACCGCTCGTCGCGGATGCTGTACCCCATCACCGGACCTCCCCCGTCTTTTCCGGCGGACCGCGGATACTGGCTGATGGCGACCACCTTCCCCGACGCCTTCGGGTCTTCGAGTTGCGGCTTCAGACTCACCCCGTCAAGCCCGCCCGGGATCGGCAGCCCGCACACGTCGGCCAGCGTCGGGTAGACGTCGACGAACTCGACGGGGGCGTCACACTTCTGCCCGGCCGTCTTCTGCTTCGGTACGCTCACCAGCAACGTAGCCCGAGTGGCCAGCTCGTAGTTGGTGTGCTTGTGCCACAGCCCGTGGTCGCCGAGTTGCCAGCCGTGGTCGCCCCACAGCACGATCACCGTGTTGTCGGCCAACCCTTCCTTCTCGAGCGCGTCCAGCAGACGACCGACCTGGGCATCGGTGTAGCTGACGCACGCGTAGTAGCCGTGGCGGAGGGTCTTTGCGAAGTCCGCCGGGATCGGGTTGTCCTTGGGCACGTCCCGGTAGTTGTGCAGTTCGCCGTTCACGTGCCCGGCGAACGCCGGCGCGCCCTGTGGCATCTTGTCGGTGGCGGGTGCGGGAATCTTGCTCGCGTCGTACAGGTCCCAGTACCTTTTCGGCGCGACAAACGGCAGGTGTGGCTTCAGGAAACCGACCGCCAGGAAGAACGGCTTCTCCTTCCCTTTCAACTCCTTCAACCGCTTCACCGCCTCGGCGGCGGTGAACCCGTCGGGCAACTCGTCGTCGGCCTTCGCACTCGCTTCGAAGGCCGGGCCTTTGCCGTCCTCGGCTTTCGCGTCTACGCCGGGGCCATACTTCTTGACGACACGTTTCGTCCAGTCCGTCGGGTCGGTGTCCACCGTCTGCCCGTTCGGGTACCAGTGCGGCTCACTCCACGACCTGCCGTCCTCGAACCCGCGGTGAAACACCTTGCTGAGCGCCGCCGTGTGGTACCCGTTCGCCTTGAAGTGCTGCGGCAGCGTCACGGCGTCCGGCAGCGCGGTGCGGAAGTGTGTTTCAAGGTCCCACACCTTGGTCGCGTCCGGCCGCCTGCCGGTCAGGAGCGAACTCCGCGACGGGCTGCACACCGCCTGTTGACAGTAGGCGCGGGTGAAGGTCATGCCCCGTGCGGCCAGCCGATCCAGGTTCGGCGTCTTTACCACCGTGTTGCCGTAGCATCCCATCTCCGGGCGAAGGTCGTCGACCGCGATGAACAACACGTTCGGCTTGGCCGCGGCCGGTTTCGCCGGCGGCTGGGGCTTCGCCGGTTCGGGGTCCTTCTTCTTGTTCGCGTGCCGGCCGGTTCCGTCACCGGTGTCGAGAATGCCACCCGCCGGGTTCAGCTTATCGAGCGCGGCCTGAAGGCGAGTCCGGGCCGCCTTGGCGGCAGCCTCGGCCCTGTCTGCGGGGACGGGTTTCTCCTCGAACGGCGCGGCGGACATGTCGAACAGTTCGCCGGCCTGGTTCAGCTTCCAGCCGGACTCGCGGACGTACCACATGCGAGCCAGTTCGATGAACACCCAGTCCCGCGGCGTGCCCTTCTCGCCCCGCACTTGCGGGGAGAAACTGCGGCCGTCGATCACCGTCTTCTCCGGCAGTTTCGCGCCGGCCAGTTCGGCGATCGTCGGGAGGAAGTCGCTGGAGTCGATCAGGTCGTCGCTCACTTTGCCCGCCGGGGTGACGCCCGGCCAGTTGACGACGAGCGGGACGCGGGCACCCCCTTCGAGCATCGTCCCTTTCTCGCCGGCCAGCCGCTTCCCGCCGATGGTCGAGGTGTTCGCGTACCCCTTACCGGTGCCGTTGTCGCCGCAGAAGACGATCAGTGTCTTCTCCCGCAGCTTGAGCCGGTCGAGTTCCTCGACCAGCTTGCCGACCAGCTTATCCATGTACGCGAGGTTGTCGGCGTACAGGTCTTTGCTTTCCACCACACTGTCCGGGGTGGGAACGATCTCGGCGTGCACGTGCGACAGCGAGTAGTACAGGAAGAACGGTTTCTCTCGGTTCGCGGTGATGAACTCGACGGCGTGCTTGTGCATCAGATCGGGCATGTACTCCTTCTCGGCGAGTGTCTTCTTCACCTCGTTCAGGTAGTACTCCGCCTTCTCCTTCGTGCTCCAATAGACGCCGCTCCCCCGGAACCGGAGCGAGTCGTCGAACCCCCAGTCCGCCGGGGCGAGGGGCAGTTGCCCCCACTTGCCGACCGAAGAGCTGACATACCCTGCCGACTTCAGCACCTTCGGCAGGAACGTCTCGACGGTCGGCTTCATCTGCCCGGTGGCGTCCTGGTTCGTGGCCCCGGTGCGGAAGGCGTATCGCCCGGACATGATCACCGCGCGGGACGGCCCGCACAGTGGGGGCGTGAAGGCGTGTGTGAACCGGGTGCCGCCCTTGGCCAGTGCGTCGATGTTCGGCGTCTTCCCATGGTCTGCGCCATAGCAGCCGACGTTCCCGATGCCGAGGTCGTCGGCGAGAATGAACACGACGTTCGGTTTGACCGGCTCGGCGGCGAAGAGGCCGAGAGCGGGTGCGACCAGGAATGCGGTCAAGCCCGCGAGGTAGCGTTCCACCGCTCTGGCTCCGACGGGGTGGTGATGATTTTGGTGTGCGATACTTTACAGCAACCGAACAGAAGGTGCCCCCTCAGATCTTCGAATTGGCGCGTCGGTTCACGAATCCCATGATGGGCGATGATTGGCCTCCAATTTTCGCATAACCTCCTTGCGAGTTGCCACTTCAGTTCGGTCACGTCGTAATGACTTGGAATGGCCCCACCCGACGGATCACGTGATTGACAGGTGAGGTGTCGTCGGCAGGGGGCGGCGAGTGCGGCGGCCGTCGCTGTCGTCAGGAAGTGGCGTCGGGTGGGGACAGCGGGAGGCACGGCGCGACCGGGAGAGGTGCAGGCGGGGGAAGGAACCATATCACGCTCGGTTTGACCTGTCGAGAGGCGGTCTAGCGGATTGATCGCTTCCGAGGGATTCGACGGGTGGCCACTCGAGGGCGAAGAAAAGCCTCCTCGTGATTCGCACTCACTCCTTCCACACGAACATCTCACTCACCCCACTACGAGCCTTGCCGGCATGGGCGAACACCACCCGCACCTTGTCGGTGTTGGTCTTGTCGAATCGTACCTCGTTGAACTGACTGCCGGTCGGCTTTTCTGGTGAGTGCTTGGCATTCTTCACGGGCTGCCACGCCTTGCCGTCCCACACCTGCACCTCGTACTTCGTCGGCGGCTGCACCCCGCCGCGGTCGTCGTAGATGGCCAACTCCACCCGCGTGAACGACTTCTCCTCTCCGAAGTCCACCTCCAGCCAGTCGGTCAGGTTCGGCGACTCGTAACTGGTCCAGCGGTTGGTGGGGGTGGGCAGGAAGTTGGTCCTGCCGTCGATGGCCGACATCGGCTTGCCGCCGAAGCGGTCGGCGTAGGAGGCGGTTGCCTTCGGGAACGGCTTGTCGCCGGGGTTGTAGGCGATGTTCCCCGCCGGGTGCGGCGGGTCGGCGAGCGGCAGCTTGGCATCGCCCCACACCTCGAACTCGGTCATGCCGGTCTTCCCGCCCTTCGCGTGGGTGAACACGGCCCGCACTTTGGCCGTTTTCATCGCGGGGAATGAGACGACATTGGCCCGCCGGCCGGTCGGCAGTTCCGGCGTGCGGGCGGCGTTCGGGATCGCCTGCCACCCCTTACCATCCCACGATTCCAGGTCGAACTTGGCCGGCGGGATCACCCCCTTGCCGTCGTCGAGGAAGAAGAGCTTGACGGTGTGGACCGCCCGCTCGGTGCCGAAGTCGATCTCAACCGAGTCCGTCGCGTTCGGCGAGCCGTCACACGTCCAGCGGTTCGGCGGGTCGCGGTGGTACCAGGCGTTGCCGTCGGTCAGCTTGGACGGCGGGGTGCCGGGGTTCGAGTACGACACGGAGAGCCGCGGGAAGTAGGTGCCGTCGTTGTTCACGGCGAAGTTCACCGCCGTCTCCTTCGGCTGCGGCACCTGTTTGGCGGCGGGCAGCTTCGCGGTCAGCGGGGCGAGCTTCTCGGATGACGCGATCTCCTTGCCGTCGGCGAACAGACGGAGGCCCTTGCCCTTCTTGTACCGGGTGCCGTCGCGGTCCCAGAGCACGCTCACCAGTTGCCCCTTGTACGGCACGTTGTCCACGGCGAAGTAATCCCAGGTGGTCGGGGCGAGCGGCTTCACCTCCAGGGTGTCGTCGTCCCGCGGGCGGAGGCCCACCAGTCCGGTGATCACCAGGTCGTTGAACGACGAGTGGAAGTAGTGCTCGCTGTGGTTGTACCCGTCGTGCCCTTCAAACGATCCCGTGTCCGGGTGGCACGCCTCGGCCAGGTACGGCTTGCCGTCCTTTCGGTGCGTCTTGGCGAACGTCTGCAGCAGTTCTAGGTAGTCGGCCGGCGTGACCACCTTCTGGTCGTACTCGTGGAGCAGGTTCGCCATCCCCTTGAGCGTCTGGCTGGTGGCGTACGGCCACGACTGCCCGCTCCACCAACAGCAAGAGTTCTTGAGCAGGAACATGGGGTCGTTCCGCTCGACGGTGCTCGGCCCGAACTTGGCGTCGAACCCGTCCTTGTCCAGCAGTTTCTTCCACGCCGCTTCGTACCCCTTGCCGGCGTCGGGCATGGAGAACTGCCACGGCACATACCCGATCAGCTCGCGGCCGTACTCGCTGCCGGCGTGCTTGCCGCTCTGGTAGGTGAGTGTGAGGGCTTTGACCTTGTGCCCGTCGGCCTCCTCGTCCTGCTTGTACATCGGGAAGAAGAACTCCCGCTTCGCGTCCCACAGCTTGGTTTGCAGTTGCTCCTTTAGCCCGGTCGCCTTCTCGCGGAACGTCTTCGCCGTCTCCTTGTCGCCGGACAGCTCCGCCACCTTCGCGATGGCGAGCGAGTCGGCCCACATGTACGCGTTCATCGTCGGGCGGTAGCCGGGTGCCCCGCGGAGGATGTCTTTCGTCTGCCGGCTGTTGATGTTGAACTCCATGCCGTCGTCGTGCCCGGTCTGCCAGAACAGGCCGACCTCTTTGACGAAGTGCCGCTTCTCCCACCCCTCGTGGTTCTTCTTCATGTGCGGGAGGAGGCCGATCACGAACTGGTCGTCCGGGTGAACGCGGTGAACGGCCCACACGCCGTCGGCCAGCCAAGTGCTGTAGTTCCGCGGCTGGGCACCGGGGGTGCGGAACCAGTACCGGGCGTAGTCGCGGGCGATCTGTGGGTTGCGGAGCCAACGGGCTTCGTAAAGCTGGTGCCCGGCCGGGCAGGATATCGCGCCATACGCGCCGGACCAGAACGGCCGGTCGATGAACTCGGTGAAGCTGTACCCGCTGTTCGGCGAGCCGTATGTGAGGTGCTTGGTGAGCAGTTCCCAGCGGTAGTAGTACGTCGTCTGGAGGTCGGCGTCGGGGCACTCGAAGAACGGGATGTTGGCGGCGTACCAGTCCCAGTCCCGGTTGTCCCAGAAGGTCTCGCGGTCGAGCAACGTCTGCGGCGGCAGCAGCGGCTCGGCGGCGACGGCGGGGACGGCGAGGGTCAGGAGCACGCCGAGTGGGAAGGAACGCATGGGAGGAGCCACTCGGTGGGAAACGGACGGCGAAGCGACCTCGACCTAAATCGCTGCACGACGGGGTTAGCAATCACTTCTTCGGATCGCCTTTCGGCGGCGGACGGGTTGGGTCCGCATCGGATGACGGGTGCGTTCGTGGCACAGTCACCGCGAGAGTGAGAGGATTCCGGACCGTGTCGCTATTTCTTCTTCGGCGGGTTCACCGGCCACGGCTCGACGTTGGCCCGCTTCGCCCAGACGTCGTACTTCGCGGCGAGGTCTTTGACCCGGTCCGGCATCGTCGCCGCCAGGTCGGTCCCCTCGGTGCGGTCCTTCGCCAGGTCGTACAGTTCCCACTTGCCACCGTCCTTGCCGACCAGTTTCCAGTCGCCCGCCCGCACCGCCCGGTTCCCCTCGTGCTCCCAGAAGAGGTCGCGGTCGAGGGGCTTGTCGGCGAACGCGGCCACGAGGCTCTTGCCCTCCAGCGGCGTGACGGCCACCCCTCCCGCTTTCTTCGGGTACTCGGCACCCGACACCTCGACACACGTGGCGGCGATGTCAACGAGGTGACCGGGCTGCTTCCGTAGTTCGCCGGCGGCGGCGATCCCCTTCGGCCAGTGGGCGATCAGCGGGGTGCTGATGCCGCCCTCGTGAACCCAGTGCTTGTACTCGCGGAACGGCGTGTTCGACACGTTCGCCCACCCGCGGCCGTAGGCGACGTAGGTGTCCGGGCCGCCGGGCATCACCTTCGGCCCCATCCGCACCGGGAACCCGTCGCGGGTCTGCCTGGGCACGCTGCCGGCGGTCGCGAACTCTTCGGGCTTCATCGCCGGGAACGTCGGCTTTTCCGGGCGTTCGATGTCCGGGTGGTCTTTGTTCCCCGATCGGCCCTGCGGTTCGGCGCACCCGCCGTTGTCCTGGAGGAACAGGATGAGGGTGTTCTCCAACTGCCCGGTCCGCTTGAGTTCGGCGACCAGCTTGCCGATCCCCTGGTCCATGCGGTCCACCATTGCCGCGTACACCTCCATGCCCGCCGCCTCCGACTTCTTGTCCTCTACCTTATCCCAGTCGCCGGCCTGCTTGCTCATGCCCTGCTTCGGGTCGACGAGGCCGAGTTTCGCCGCCTTCTCGAAGCGAGCCTTGCGGACCTGCTCGTACCCGCCGTCGTACTTGCCCGCGTACTTCTTGATGTCTTCGGGCAGCGCGTGCATCGGCCAGTGCGCCGCCGTGTATGCGACGTACAGGAAGAACGGCTTCTTGGGTTGGTCCTTGGCGTGGTCGCCGACGAACCTCACGGCGTGGTCGGAGATGGCGTCGGTGTAGTAGTACGTCTCGGGCTTGTACTCCTTGTCCGCGTACGGGGAGATCATGGTGTCATCGCGGACGAGCGAAGACGGGTCGAAGAAACTGCCCGCCCCGTGGATGGTGCCGTAGTAGCGGTCGAACCCGCGGCCGAGCGGCCAGTTGTCCTTCGGCCCGTCTTTGCCGGCGAACCTGGTGACGTGCCACTTGCCGACCGCGTAACTGCGATACCCCGACGGTTTGAGTACCTCGGCGATGGTGCGACACGAGGTGTTGAGGTTGCCGCGGTAGCCGGGGAAGGCATCCCCTTTGTCCTCCATCATGTGCCCGACGCCGGCCTGGTGTGGGTACAACCCGGTCAACAGGCTCGCCCGCGTCGGGCAGCAGCGGGCGGTGTTGTAGAACTGCGTGAACCGCACCCCTTTCGCCGCCAGTGCGTCCAGGTTCGGGGTCGAGATCTCACCGCCGTAGCAGCCCAGGTCCGAGAACCCCATGTCGTCGGACAGGATGACGACGATGTTGGGTCGACTCGGCGGTTCGGCGGCCGGTGTGCGGGCGGCCGAGAACACGAACAGGAAGAGGGCGGTGGTAAACGCGGTCGGTTTCATTCGCATCCCCTCGTCGGTGGTGGACCGGCAGCCGATTTCTGGTACGGCTGGATTACTTCTGCGGTTTCGCCGACGGGATGGCCCGCAACTCGGGTTGGGTCGTCGTGGCTTCGAGAGCTTTGATCGCCTCTTCGACAGACGCGATCTTCTTCTTCTTGGCCCAGTCGGGGAAGTCCTTCTCCTCGCGGTACTGGGCGATCAACTGCTTCAGGTCCGGGAGCACCTCCTTGGCGGCCGTGCCGTAGCGGAGCAGTTCCTTCATGATCTCGCCCGTTCGGCTCTCGCTCCCGTGGGCGCTCTGCGTCTGGGCGAACTTCAGGCCGACGCGGATGCCTTCCTGGAAGTGGTACTTCGAGAGCGCCCGCAGGCCGGCCATGCGGATCTCGTTGGCGAACATGGTGTCCGCCGGCGACGGCACGTCGATCACTTCGAGGATGTCCGGGGCGAGGGCCTGCACGTCTTCGAGGGTCAACTGGTTGGCGATGGTGTTCGTGAGGGTGGCGCGGGCCATGCCGTCGGCGTTCTTCGCCACGGCCCGGATCGCCGGGTAGAGCAGGTCCGGATCGACGCCCTTGATGGACGTGCGGAGCAACCCCTGGAAAAGCGCCGCCGCGAGTTCCCCGTGGGTCAGTTGGATCGGGTCGTCCCACACGACGGGCGTCAGTGGTTCGGCCGTCTTGGCCACCGCCTTGAGCATGTCGGGGATGACGGGCTTGGCGGTGTCGCCCATGTTCTTCAGGGCGTTCGCCGCTTTCACCCGCAGCCAACGGTCGTCGTGCGTGAGCAGGCGGACCAGCACCGGCAGGGCGTCGGCGGTCTTGATGTACCCCAGCGTCTCGGCCGCCCCCTGCCGCTTGCGGGCGTCAGGCCCTTCGGCCATCTTGATGAGTTGCGGGATCAGGTCTTTCTTCTCCGGCCGCTTCGCCAGTTCCTCCGCCGCCCACCCGCGGGCCACCGGCGACCAGTCGCCGAGGGCCGCGACCAACTCCTCGACCGTCTTGGTCTTCCGATCCAGGTCGAACCGGCCCGAGGTGATGGCTTCGCGCACGTCGGCCTTGCTCAGCCAGTTCTTCTCGTTCGCGTCGCGGCCGGTGATGAGCAGTTTCTTGAGCGGCAGGGAGTACGTCAGCACATAGGTGGCGTTCGGGCTGAGACCGTAGTACCCACTCTTGCCGAAGTAGGTGTTGTCGTCCGTCTGCCCGCCGCCGTACTGCTCGTCGCCGTCGTAGGTGAACGAGCCGTCGCTGCGGCGGACGAGGTCGAAGTGCCACGACGCTTCCTTGAAGAAGGCCGCCGCGGCCTTCGGCCCGCCGGCGTTCGCGCCCAGCGCCCCCCACAGGTAGCTGAACCCCTGCCCGGTGTGCCCGTACTCGCGGTTCTGGTAGGACGCGGTTACCATCTTGGCGAAGTACTGCGACTCCGTGACCCGGTCGCCCTGGACGGCGTACATCACGGCGGTCATCGCGTTCTTGCCGTTGTTGTCGTGGTTCGGCCAGGGCATGTGCTCGCCGTAGGGGATGGCCCCCTTGTCCACGTAGTAGCCGAAGAACTTCGACGCCCGCTCGATCGCCGGGTCGATCTCCGGGTGTTCGACCCCGCACTTCTTGCCCATGACGATGGCCAGGTTGCCGATCAGACCGGCGGCGTTCACCGGACCGTATGGCGGGATCGAGCCGTGCAGCTTCCCGTCGGGCGTCTTCATCGAGATGCCGTGCCCGAAGGTGCCGTACAGGCTCTGGCCCATGGCCAGCTTGGTGGTGTACTCGCGGATGGCGGGCAGCACCTCCTTGTCGCCGGTCAGCAGGTAGTACTCGCACAGGAAGAGGTTCCGGTAGCCCCACTCCCAGATCACCATGCCGTCGCGGAGTTCGAGCTTCAGGGTCTTCGGGCCGAGCTTCCGGGCGAACTCCTGCACGCGGGGCAGATAGTCCTCCTTGCCGGTGGCGAGTAGGGCCAGCCCGTTGACCGCCCCCCAGAGGTCGTCGTTCAACTTCTCCTTCGCCAAGGCCTTGCACGCCTCGTCGAAGATGAGTTTCGACTTCGGGCAGTCGAACGGAGCGGTGTCCGCGTAGGTGCCGAGCACCCGCAGCTTCAGCTCGACCTCCTGCGATTTGCCGCCCCGCCAGACGGTGAGTTTCAGTGTGCCGTTCACCTTCTCGGCATCCTGGATGGCGACGGCGATGCCCTTCCGCGAGTCGTCACCGAACGGCTTGCCGTTCACGCCGGTGATCACGTCGTCCACGTTCACCACCCCGTCGGCGGGGGATTTCTTCCCGACGTGCGTGACGAGAATTTGCCGGCTCGCGGTGGTCGTGCGACCCTGCTGGCTCTCGAAGAAGTTCGCGGGCTTCGTGAAAATCCAGCCGCGAAGCCCGGTCGCGCCGAGGTTGTACGTCTGCTTGCGATCCACCTTGACGGACTGCGTCAGGTCGGGCGGGGCAGGCGGCTCGGCGGCGGAAACGGGGACGACGGCCGCGAGCGCCGCGGCGTACACCACAAGGGATCGGAGGACGCGAGAGCGAATCATGAAGGCACCCGTGATATGGAGCTGATGGATCAGGTTGCAGTCATCTCGATCACTTCTTCGGCTGGATCGGCACGTCGCAGAAGGTGAGGGCGGCGATGCCGTTCTCGCCGCGGAGCAGGCGGTCCTGGCTCCAGGTGGCGCTGTCCAGGTAGGTGAGAGTCTTCGCCTTCGACGGCGCTTTCAGCTTGAGCGTCACCACAGCCCCGGCCGCCGAGCCGGACGCCACCTTCCCCTTCTCGCCGTCCGGGTAGAACTCGCTCACCAGCTTGTCGCCCCACTTCACCGGCTGGTCGAACTCGAGCACCAGTTCGTCGCCCTTCTCACCGGCTACCTGCGCGCGCTTCAGGTTCGGGGCGGTGATCGACGCCGTGGGCTTCTTACCGTAGAAGTCGCGTTCCACAAGCGGGCCGATCAGCTTGGCGAACTCGGCGTATCCCTCGACGGGGAAGTGACACCCGCCCGGCGGCTGGATGCCGAGGGTGGACATGACGTGCAGGTTCGAGAACAGCGTGGGCAGGTTGCGTTGCACCTCGCGGAGCTTGTTGTCCGAGCCGTTCACCCCCATCGAGCACGCCTTCGGCCAGATCTGGAAGACGTAGTACTGCTGCACGTTCGGGTAGTCGGTCTTCCACCCGGCGGCCATGTCCACGAAGAACTGGCGGTACGTCTCGTACCCGTACCCGCCGGTCGGCCCGTCGGCCCCCTGGTCGTTCTCCCCCTGGTGCCACAGGATGCCGCGGACGCCGTGCGTCAGTTTCGCCTGCCGCACCCGCCAGAGCAGCCGGCCGTAGATGGTGGTCGCGTCGGTCGGGTCGGCGGCGTTCCGCTGGTGAACGTCGATGCGGCTGCCGCCGACCGCCCCGTTGATGACGCACACCGGCACCTTCTGGCTTTCCACCAGCCGCTCGGCCAATGCCATCCCCCAGAAGCCGATCTGAAACTGCCCGCCGGTCTTGCTACGGACGACGGCGTGGCCCCACTTGTTCAGCCGGGCGTTGGTCGGGTCGCCGGCCATACTGCCGAAGCTGCGGACCCACTCGTTCGTGCCCTTCTGCTCGTACTTGCCCACGTCGGTGGCCTCGGCGTTCGACTGCCCGTCGATCAGGTAGGCGTCGCCGCACACCAGGTCGTCCACCGTGTCGAGCACCGTCTCGGCGTCCGCGGTCTTCGTGCCGAACTCCACCTTGTACTTGACGAGACTCGGCTTGAGCGCGTGCGAGAGGGCGTACGACTTGTCCGCGGCCGGTTTGGTGGTCGCGGTGTCGATCAGCTTGCCGTCGGCGTACAGCTTGAGGAACACGCCGTCGGCGGCGTCCTTCAGCGTGCCGTTGTAGTGCAGGGTGCCGACGTTCTTGTCACCCCGCGGGAAGAACTGCCCCGCCACCGGCTTCTCGTCCTTGTCCGGGGTGCGGGCCACCCACGGGTCGGTCGCCGGTTCCTTGACGATGATGGTCTTCGTCGAAACACTCGGCGTGCCGCCGTTGTCAACGGCCACCCGCACGGTCAGCGTGCCGCTGTTCTGCGCTCGTTTCAGCACGAGCTTGCCGTCGGCGATTTCCTTGACGACGGCGATGTCGGACACAGTCCAGGTGGAGTTCAGTTTGCCGGCACCGGCGGCCTGCATCGCCTTCAGGTTGTCCACTTGCGGGATGATCTCGATGGGCTTGCGGCCGTCCCAGGTGGCGGGCACGTCCAGCGTGAACTGCGGTTCGGGGATCGCCTCCGTGATCGTCACCGCCACGTCCTTCGTCTTCACCTCGGTCGGGTAGACGGCTTTCAACTGGACTGACACCGCGGTGTCACCGACCACCCGGCCGGCGTCGAGGGTGAACGCGAAGCGATCCACCGCGGCCACGGTCTCCTTCCCGTCTCGCTTCACGATCCAGTACAGTTTTTGCGCTCCGCCGGCCTTCGCGGTGAGCGTGACACTCTTGCCTTCGGCCACCGTCACCTTCGCCTCGGACACCGAGAAGGTGTCACCCGGTTGCACCACCGGGCCGACCAGCGTCTGGGCCGGCTTCTGGTTCTCGTACTGCAACCGCACCCAGTCGGGCGAGCGGACGACGCCCGACACCCGCACCTCGTCGATGTCGCCGACGAAGTTGTAGTTGTCGTACCACCCGCCGATGAACAGGTGGGCCGGGGACTTGATGGCGAGGGGGGCGTTGGGCGTCTTCGACACGCCGTCGAGCACCCCGTTCACGTACAGTCGGGATTCGCCCTTCTCGTAGGTGTGGACGACGTGCGCCCACTCGCCGAGCGGGATGCTCTGTTTGCCGGTCACGTCCGCGCCGGAGAAGTAGCACTCCATCTTCACGTGCGGCGGGCTGCGGTAGTGCATCACCACCTTGCCCTGGCCGTGCTCGTTCCCCCAGGCGAGGACGTTGCCGTTCGGCTTCTCGGCCCGGAACCACGCCTCCGTGGTGTGCGACGCGGCCCCGACCGGGTAGCCGCTGATCTTGTCGCCGCCCGAAACGCCCTTCTGACCTGGGAAAAATCGGGCCGGGCCGATCATCCCCGCGGCGGCCTTCGTGCCGGTGTCCTTCGACAAGACCGTGCCGACCTCGTCCGTCACCGTCCCGTTCATGTGCCAGACGCTGAGGAAGCCGTTCGACTTGCCGAACACCGCCGTCCCGTCCGACTCACTCTTCGCGTCCGCCTTCCCCCAGTGCAGTTTGATCTCCTGGCGGGCGTTGCCGGTGATCTTCGGCACGCGAACCCACACGCTCGCGGAGCCGGTCTTCGCGTCCCACGCGTCAATCTGGTACGCCAGCGGTTTGCCGTCGGCGGTGGCGAACCGCAGGTCGTCGCCGTTCGGCTGGGCCTGGCCGAAGTCGAAAAAGTCCTTGTGCAGCCGCACCAGCAGCGGGAAATCCTCGACGACCGCCGACGCCGGCAGGTTCGCCCCGTCGGGGGTGGTGAGGACGAACACCGACCCGGTGTGCTTCCAGCCGGGGTAGTCGGCGGGGGCCGAGCCGATCACGACGACGAGCGCGAACAGGGCGAAGGCCGGGCGGGTACTCACGGAGTGGCTTCCGGAAGGGGAATTGGTTGGTCGGCCTGGGCCGGGGTGGACTGCTTGTTGTACCGCGCGACGTTTCGACGGCGACGCAGCGCACGGAATGCGCGGCGGTTCGCACGCGTGACGGGTTACGAAGCCTGAGCCACCCTGCCGGGTTCCAACTCTGACCTCTCCGTTCCACCACTGAAATTGGGAAGACTCATGCGACGACTCGCCTCCCGTACTCTGGCCGCCGTGGCCGTCGGTCTCCTCGCGATAGGAGGGGCGTCGGCCCAGACTCCCGAAAAGGAGTCGCCGAAGTCCGACGCCATCATCCAGTACTACGCCACCCTGGACCGGGGGCTGGCCGAGGCGAAGCGGACGGGCAAGCCGATCCTGTTCGTGAGCGCCGCCCCGCACTGCGCCGGCGTGTCCGGCATGTGGTGACCGGGCAAGGTCACCATGGACAGGAGTTTCCTGTCCCAGCCGGAAGTGATCGCCGCCGCCAAGAAGTTCGTCTGCATCCGCCTCACCTCCTACGAAGACGAGACCGAGAAGAAGTTCGTGAGCAAGCTCGTGAACGGGGAGCCGGCGAACACGGCGTTCGCCGTGCTCACCCCGGACGCCGAACGCGCGCTCCGCGGCCGCGGTCCGGGGCGTGGCCCGCGGGACCTGTACACGGACGCTGCGGACATGGCGAAGGGGATGGACGAGCTGGCCGAAAAGTACCCGGCGAAGAAGGTCGAGGGGACCCCCGGGCTGCCAGTGACGCTGAACGCGAAGGTCGGCCTCGCGGTCGCCGCCGGCGACCTGCAACCGCTCGTGGTCGTCCTCGCGGATTCCGCCAAGCGGCGGGAAGAACTGGAAACGAAGGTCGCCGAACTGGCGTGGGCCAAAGAGTTCTCGGGCCGACTCACCTACGCGACGGCGGCCGCGGCGAAGGACATCCCCAAAGTGGACAAGCTGACGATCAAAGAAGGGGTGCTGCTCCTCGAACCGGACATCTTCGGCGCCGGCGCGAAGGTGGTGAAAGAAGTTCCCGGCGACGACGTGGGCAAACAGTTGGCGGACGCCATGCGGGAGACGCTGAAGGCCCACGTCCGAACCGAGAAGAACCGCCGGACGCTGGCGACACTCGGGCTGAAGGAAGGGATCTTCTACGAGACCGGCATCCCGGTGAGCGGCAAGGGAGAAGCCGCCGACCGCGAGCAGTACAAGAAGCAACTCGAACTGAAGAAGAAATGAGACGGAACCGATGGGGGTGGTGTGCGTCGCACGCCCACCCCTTGCAACAACTGACGGGAGAACGCCATCCCCGCGGGCGTTCTCCCGGCCAAACGGTACGAACATCCCACCTCCGGAATCGCAGCTTGAGTCTTGGTGCCCGTGAAGTTTCCAAAAAGATCCCAGTCACACTCGATACTCCTGCCGACAACACTTTACTGGAGCTTCTCTGCCGTAGTACTTCGAGGAGTCCGGATTGATGCACCCCCCAACGCCCTCCGCCTCCCCAGCACCCCAATTCGAAGTCGGTACGCAGAACGGCCAACTCCACCGCGAGCCGATTCTAATGGTGCACGACATCGTTCGACCGACTCAGGACTCGGTTCCGCCACGCGATTTCAAGACCCCGGTGCGTTCCACCCGCCGCGTGGTTTGGGTTGCCGTCGGCGTGTGTGCGTGCCTCCTCCTGGCCTTCCTGACCTGGCGGTTTTTCGGCGACAGGCTGTTCGGGCGGGCACCCTACACCGGCATGACGTGGACGGTGCCACGGGAAAAGCTGAAGGTGACGATCATCGAGCGCGGCACGCTCGAATCGGCCAGGAACGGCGACATCGTCTGCACGGTTCGCTCCGGCACACGCGGCAGCACCGTCGCCACCACTATCAAGTGGGTGACCGACGCCGGCACGCAGGTCGTCAAAGGCGACAAGCTCATCGAGTTCGACTCCTCCGGGTTCGTCGAGCAACTCAAGGACCAGAAGATCAAGGTGGACCAGGCGAAGGCGAACTGGATCACCGCGGACGAGCAGTACCGCATCCAGGAGAGCCAGAACGAGAGCGACCTGGAGGCGGCCAAGAACGTCCTCGACCTGGCTCGCATCGACCTGAAGAGGTACGAGAGTGGTGAGTACCAGCAGAACCTGGAAGACGTCGAAGGGCGGATTCAGGTGGCGAAGTCGGACGTGACGGCCTGGCAGGACCGGGCGGCGTGGTCGGCACGGTCTTCGAAACTCGGGTACACCAGCAGGCAACAATCCGAGGCCGACGAGTCGAAGTTGGCTGCCGCCCAGATCGCCCTGAAGAAGTTGCAGACGGAGAAGACGATCCTGACCGACTTCACACGCGGCCGGACGGTGCAGGACCTGAAGGCCAAGCTGGCCGAGGCCATGCGGGCGGTGGACCGGGTGAAGAGCCAGTCCCGGGCGAAGCTGGCCCAGGCCGACGCCGACCGGCTGGCGAAGGAGTCCATCTACAAGCAGGAGCAGGCCCGGCAGCAGGAGGTCGAGGACCAGATCGCCCGGTGTGTTGTGCTGGCCCCCCAGGACGGGCTGGTGGTGTACTACGTGTCCGACCAGGCCCGCGGCGGAGGCGGTGCCCAGCAGGGCGTCGTGGCGCAGGGCGAGCCGGTGCGGGAGGGGCAGAAGCTGATGCAGATCCCCGACCTCAGCCAGATGCTGGTGAACGTCCGCGTCCACGAGGCGATGGTGTCGGCCCTCCGCAACCAGAAGGGCACCGGGAGTGACGGCAGCGGGTGGCAGCCGGCCGACATCCGCATCGACGCCGTCCCCAAGCGGGTGTTCAAGGGGCGGGTGAAGGCGGTGGATTCGGTCGCCGGCCAGCAGGACTGGTTCGCCGCCGACGTCAAGCTGTACAAGACGGTCGTCTCCATCGACGAGCGGGTGGAGGGGCTGAAGCCGGGCATGAGCGCGGAGGTGACCATCTTCGCCGAGGAGACGGCCGACGAAGTGCTGGTGGTGCCCGTCCAGGCGGTCGTCGGCACCGTCAGTCTGGGGGCCAAGCCCCAGTGCTTCGTGGTCGGGGCGGACGGGCAACCGCACCTGCGGGACATCGAGTTGGGGATGAGCAACCAGCGACTGGTGGAAGTCCGATCCGGCCTCCAGGAGGGGGACAAGGTCGTCCTCAACCCCGACCCGCTGTTGGAGGCGAACGGGGAAAAGAAGTCGGAGAAGGCCGGCCCGAAGAAGGACGACGGCAAAGGCGACGCGGCTGGCGACGGCGGGACTCCGAAGAAGTAACTCACCCGTGGCCGGATTCGAGGGCACCGCCGATGTCCGCCGTCGCTCGGGTGGTCGATCTGGTGAAGCAGTACCAGATGGACGAGGTCGTCGTGCCCGCGCTGGCCGGCGTCTCGCTGGAGTTCGAGGAAGGGGATTTCGTCGCCCTGATGGGGCCATCTGGGTCGGGCAAATCGACCCTCCTCAACATGCTCGGCTGCCTCGACCGCTGCACCAGCGGACAGTATTTCCTGGGCGACGAGGACGTGGCCCACATCGACGACGGACAACTGTCGCGGGTCCGCAGCCGGTACCTCGGTTTCATTTTCCAGGCGTACAACCTGCTCCCGCAGTACACGGTCGTCGAGAACATCGGCATCCCGCTCCTCTACCAGGGGCGTCCGCTCACCCCGGAAACGCGGGCGCGGTGCGTGGCGCTGGCCGAACTGGTCGGGCTGGGAGGGCGGCTCGACCACCGGCCGACGCAACTCTCCGGCGGCCAGCAGCAGCGGGTGGCCATCGCCCGCGCGCTGGTCAACGACCCGCAGGTCATCCTGGCCGACGAGCCGACGGGCAACCTCGATTCGAGCACCAGCGACGAGATCATGCGGCTGCTCCGCAAGCTGAACGCGGCGGGCAAGACGATCATCATGGTGACGCACGAGAACGACATCGCCGCCTGGGCGCGGCGGGTGGTCCGCCTCCGCGACGGCCGCATCGAGTCCGACGTCCGAAACGACACGCCTCCGCCTCAACTCTCCGCCGCACCGGAACCGGACTTACAGGCCCCCTCGCCTTCCCCCTCTGCGCCTGCGGGCGGGGTGGGGGTGTCCGCCGCCTGGGCCAAGGGGTTGAGCAGCTTGGTCCTGGCCCTCCGCAGCTTATGGCTGCACAAACTGCGGTCGGTCCTGTCGGTCCTCGGCATCATCATCGGCACGGCCGCGGTGATCGCCCTCATGGCGTTCGGCCGGGGCAGCATGGAGGACGCGCTCGAGGACATCCGCCGCCAGGGGACGAACAACGTGATCGTCACCAGCATGAAGCCGGTGGACGCCCAGCCGAGCGCCAAGCCGTCGTGGGAGGTGATCTACGGGCTGACGTGGGAAGATTACGACCGCTTTCAGATGGATTCGGTGGTCGGGCGGGTGCCGATGCGCATTTTCCCGTGTGAGGTGCGGCACATCGCGCGGAAGGCCGACGCGCGGGTGGTGGCCACCACCGAAGCGTACTCGAAGGTCAACCGACTCGAACTGGCGGCCGGCCGGTTCCTGCGGGACGGCGAGGACGACATCGACGAAGGGGACGCGCAACGCCTGCGGAACGTGGTCGTCCTCGGCTCCGGCCTCGCCAAGGAACTGTTCCCCTTCGAGGAGGCGGTCGGCCAGACCGTCGCCATGAACAAGGCGCAGTACCTCATCGTGGGGGTGTTGAAAGACCGCATGTCGCACGGGGCGGGCGAGTCCGAGGAGAGCTTCGACAACGACATCTACATGCCGATCCGCACCTGCCGGGTGCGGTTCGGCGAGCGGCTGCTGTTCCGTCAGGGGTCGAACGTGCTGATGGAGAACGTCGAGTTGCACCAGATCACGCTGACCGTCGGTGACACCAGTCAGGTGAAGGACACCGGGGCGGCGGTGACCAGACTGCTGAAGCGCACCCACCCGCGGAAGGACTGGCGGGTGTCGGTGCCGCTCGACCGGCTGAAACAGGCGGAGGACGCCCGTGATCGGTACAACATGTTGCTCATGCTGATCGCCTCCATCTCGCTGCTGGTGGGCGGCATCGGCATCATGAACATCATGCTGGCCACCGTCACCGAGCGGACCCGCGAGATCGGCATCCGCCGCGCGTTGGGTGCCCAACGCGGGGACATCACCATGCAGTTCATCATCGAAGCCGTAGTGCAAACCAGCATCGGCGGGCTGCTCGGCCTCGGCACCGGGATGGCAATGGTGTTCGGCATCCCGCTGGTGTGGAGCTTGTTCGCCCCGAAGCCACTCCCCGCCCAGGTGGACGTCTTTTCGATCTTCCTCTCGCTGGGGGTGGCCGTCGGCGTCGGTGTGGTGTTCGGCTGGTATCCGGCCCGCCGCGCCTCTCGGCTCGACCCGATCGAAGCCCTCCGTCACAATTAGTGCACCGGCCGGTGTCACACTCCGGCCGGATGAGGACAACACCTGGCACGGAGGAGATCGCCGATGGGACAGCGGGCTACTCCCGTGCGGGCCGACTTCGAACTGCTCGTGGCCGAACAGCACGTCCAGTTGCGGGCGTTCGTGCGGTCGCTGGCCGTCGATCCCGACTGGGTGGACGACATCGCGCAGGAGGCGTTCCTCACCGCGTACCGCGAGTGGAAGTCGTTCGACTCCGCCCGCGACTTCGGCAAGTGGCTCCGGGGCATCGCCGCCAACATCGTGCGGAACGAGCTGCGAAAAGACGCCCGACGCCAGCGCATCCTACACACCGACTTGGCCGAATTGCTGCTCGCCCGTCATTCCGTACCGAACGAGCGGCCCGAACCGCTGGCGGTGGAGGCGGTGCGGGAATGCCTGGCCAAGCTCGCCCCCCGTCACCGCGAAGTCGTAGAGGCCCGCTACCGCGACGGGCAGCCCGCCCCAGCGGTGGCCGAACGTTTCGGCATGACCGCCGACGCCGTGCGGCAACTGCTCGTGCGGATCCGGGATCAACTCCGGCAGTGCGTGGAACTCCGGGCGGCGGAGGTGCCGCATGGATGACACCCGATTCGATCAGCTTCTGACCCGGCTGCTCGACGACGAGTTGACGCCGCACGAGTCGGCCGAACTCGCGGCTCTGGCGCGGGAGAACCCCGAACGGCAGCGGCGGTTGCAAGAGCAACTCGAAGCCGCCGACCTGATCGCCCAGGCGGAGGACGAACTCCGCGCCAGCCCGCGGTTCGTGGCCGCCGTCCTCGCACAAACCACCGCCGACCCGTTCGTCGGCAAGGTGACAGCCAGACTCCCCTCAGCCCGATTGCGGTGGTGGTTCTGGTTCGGGGCGTGCGCGGCCGGGCTGTTTCTCGCCGTCGGGCCGGCCGTCCTCCTCTGGCCCAAGGCCACTCCGTTCGCCCGCATTGCCGAGGTGAACGGCCCGGTGCAGTGGACCGGCGTGGGCGGGCACGTCACGTCCGAATCGCTCGTCGGACGAACCTTCAGCGGGGGGACGCTCGAATCCCTCTCGGTCGATTCGTGGGCTGTGTTGGAGTACGGCGACGGGTCGCGCGTCACGCTGGCCGGGCGGTCGCAACTCAGCGTGGTGGACGGCCCGCGGAAGGAGTTGCGGCTGGGGTACGGGAGGATGTCGGCGAGCGTGACCCCACAGCCGGCCGGCCGGCCGATGCTCATCCACACGCCGACCGCCGACCTCGAAGTGCTCGGCACTCAACTGAACGTGGAGTCGGATTCGGCCGCCACGGTGGTGAGCGTGAACGAGGGGCGGGTGCGGGTGACCCGGCTCGTGGACGGGGGGGTGGCCGACGTGCCGGCCGACCACCGGGCGGTGGCCTCGGTGGACCGGCACGCGGAACTGAAGGCCGTCCGCCGGCCCAACCCCGTCGGGGTGTGGCGGAGCCAGTTCCCCCGTGGGGTGAACTACGGCGACTGGCAGACGACCGCCGACAGCGGGCTGCGGGCGAAATCCCTGCTGCTCACCTGTGCCAAACCGAAACCGCTGCTCATCTACGTCGCGTCCGCCGCAGTCGCCGCAGAGGACTCCTCCCCGCTGGTTCTCAGCGACGCCGGGCGGTTCGTCGTCCGCGGGCGACTGGGGTCCACCGCCGACGTGTTCTTCGGGGTGACCATGAACCACCCGAAAGGCGGGTTCGCCGGCAAGTACTTCGCGGTGCGGAAGTTCGACGTCGGCGGGCCGGGCGGGGAGCCGTTCGAGTGGACGGTTCCGTTCGACCAACTCAAACCCGTCGAAGGCACCTTCCCGGCCTCGCCCGTCGGCCTGGAGATCGTCGAGTGCTGGTGCCTGACGATCACCGAAGACCACGGCCTCTCGGTCCGCGACATCGAGTTGAAGTCGGACCGGCGGTAATTCCTCCAACACCGGATCGAGCACGGACATGACTCCTCGTCAGACCGCACAAGTGATCCTGGCCATTGCCGTGTTGCTACAGCTTGGAACCGCTTTCGCCGCAGACCCGGCGAAGAAGACCCCGGACAACTGGCCGCGGTTCCGCGGGCCGAACGCCGACGGGGTGGCGGCTGACGACCCGCGACTGCAGGACACGTGGAGCAAGACGGAGAACGTGAAGTGGGTGGTCGATGTCGCCGGCCGCGGGTGCTCCGGCCCGGTCGTGTGGGGGGACAAGGTGTTCGTCACGTCCGTCATCAGTGACGGCGACGAGGCCGCTCCGAAGCCGGGCCTGTACCAGGGCCAAGGGGTGAAGACGCCACCCAAGGGCGTTCACCACTGGCTCGTCCAGTGCTTCGACCTGAAGACCGGTAAGCAGCTTTGGAAAGAAGAGTCGCACAAGGGCGAGCCGACGGTGCCGCGGCACCCCAAGAGCAGTTACGCGGCCGAGACGCCGACCACCGACGGCGAACGGCTGTACGTGCTGTTCGGCGACGTCGGGCTGTACTGTTACGACCTGGACGGCAAGCCTCTCTGGTCGCACACCATCGACGCGAAGAAGACCTTCTTCAACTACGGGGCCGCGGCCTCCCCGGTGGTTCACGACGGGCAAGTGTTCCTGCTCTACGACAACCAGGAGAAGTCCTATCTGGCGTCACTGGACGCGAAGACCGGCAAGGAGCAGTGGCGGACCGAGCGGGACGAGCCGAGCACTTGGGCGACGCCGTTCGTGTGGAAGACGGCCGACCGCACCGAGGTCGTCACCTGTGGGAAGAAGAAGAACCGGGCCTACGACCTGAAGGGGAACCTGCTCTGGGAGTTCGACGGGAAGATGTCGAATCTCGTCATCCCGTCCCCGTTCGCCGCCGACGGCTTGTTGTACATCACGTCCGGGTACGTCGGGGACAAACACCGCCCGGTGTACGCCATCAAACCCGGCGCGAAGGGCGACATCACGCTCACCGACGGCGAGAAGGCGAACGACTTCGTCGCGTGGTACCAACCGCTGGCCGGGCCGTACAACACGTCCCCACTTGTCGTCGGCGGGCACTACTACACGCTGCACGATCAGGGGTTCCTGACCTGCCACGACGCCAAGTCCGGCAAGGAAGTGTACGGTCGGGAGCGCATCGGCGGGAGTTACACCGCCTCGCCGTGGGCGTACAACGGCAAGCTGTTTTGCCTGGGCGAAGATGGCAAGACTCGCGTCGTCAAGACGGGCGCGGAGTATGAACTACTCGGCACCAACGACCTCGGCGAATTCTGCCTCGCCACCCCCGCGGTGAGCCAGGGCAACCTGCTCATTCGGACGGCCACCAAGCTCTACTGCGTCACCAACCAGCCCAAGAAGTGACCCACGCCGCCGGTGCCCGCTTCGCACCGAAACTGCACGTTCCACCCCCACGGAGGACGATCGGCATGCCTCGGACCCTCTCCCGCTCCCTGTTCGGCGTGCTGGTCGGCGTGCTGCTGCTGGGCGTGGCCACTTCGATACCCGGCTTCGGCAAGGGTGACCCGCCGCCCGCTCGCAAGGCGGACGCCCCGAAGCCGCCGGCGGCCGTCGGGCACCCGTCGATGGAAAGCCCGCAGTTCAACCCCGTCGCCGTCCTCGGCGACCACGTGTTCGTCGCCAACACCTCGGCCGGCACCGTGGACGTGATCGACACGAAGGCTCGCAAGGTGGTGGCCCGCATCCCGGTGGGTGTCGATCCGGTGTGCGTGGCGGTGCGGCCGGACGGCAAGGAGGTGTGGGTGGCGAACCACGTCTCCGACTCCGTCAGCGTGATCGACGCCGACCCCGCAAGCCCGACGCACCTGCACGTCGTCGCCACCGTGCAGGAGTTCGACCCGAAGACGAAGGCGACCAGGTTCGACGAGCCGGTAGGGATCGCCTTCGCCAACAACGACAAGGCTTACGTCGCGCTCTCCTCCGAGAACCAGATCGCGGTGATCGACGTGGCGACGCGCAAAGTGACGAAGCGGCTGACCATCCCGGCCCAAGAGCCGCGGGCCATCACGGTGCGGAACGGCAAGCTGTACGTCGTGCCGTTCGAGTCGCACAACCAGACGCAATTGTCCGGTGGGGCGAAGGACAAGATCGACGGCAACCTCGTGACGTTCGACGCCTACAACCACTCGATCCAGAACAACAACGTGCTGTCCATCGGGCACGTCGTGGACATCGTCAAGCACCCGAAGGTGCCCGACCGCGACCTGTTCGTGTTCGACACGACGACCGACAAACTGGTGGAGTCGGTCGACACGCTCGGCACCCTACTGTACGGCCTCGCCGTGGACTCGAAGGGTACGGCGTTCGTCGCCCAGACGGACGCCCGCAACGATGTCAACGGTCGTAGTGGGACGAAGAAGCACGGGCTGAAGGAGATGGAGAACCGGGCGTTCATGAACCGGATTACGAAGGTCGGCGTCAAGGACGGCAAGGCGGAGAATCCGGCGTTCTTCGACCTGGAGCCGCTGCCGCCGAAGCAACCCGAGAAGGGGATGGCTCTGGCCACCCCGTTCGCGGTGCAAGTGACGGCGGACGATACCACCCTCGTCGCCACCGCCGCAGGGTCGGACAAACTGTTCACCGTCGATGCCGCGAGTGGAGCCGTGCTGGGGCGGGTGGACGTGGGGGCTGGCCCGCGTGGCATCGCGCTCGACGGCAGTAACGTCTGGGTGCTGAACGCGTTGGCCAACACGGTGTCGCTGGTGGATCTCACCGACAAGGCGAACCCGAAGGTGGTCGCCACCATCACACTCGACGACCCGACGCACCCGGTGTTCAAGCGGGGGCGGATTGCGTTCAACTCGGCGAAGGCGTCCACCACCGGCACGTTCTCGTGCGCCAGTTGCCACCCGGACGGGCACACCGACCAACTGCTCTGGGTACTGGAAACACCCATCGTCAGCGGGGGCAACCAAATCATGCCCCGGAGCACCATGCCCGTCCGCGGACTGCGGGACACCGCCCCGTTCCACTGGGACGGCATCCCCGGCGACCCTTACGGCGGGATCAACTCGGCGAGCGTTCACAAGTCCGTGGAGGCGAACAGCAAGACCGACCCGCCGAGCAGCACCACCCGCCACCTGATCGACGGCGGGCTGGCGTCCACCATGCACCTGGTCGGTGACAAGAGCGTGAACGACGAGAGCAAGGCGGGCGAGTTGTCGAAGCAAGAGCGCGACGATATGGCCGTGTACCTGCTCGGTGTACCGTACCCGCCGGTCCCGAAGCGGGCGTACACGGACGAACTCTCGGATCGAGCAAAGAAGGGCTTCCGTCTGTTCCACATCGAGGGCGACCACGACCCGAAGCAACTCGCGCCGAACGTGTGCGGGAGTTGCCACCGGATGCCGTTCCTGGTGAGCACCAACACCCCCGGCACCGGGATGGATGCACCGACGTGGCGGGGTGCCCAGGACCGCTGGCTCATCCTCCCGCAGGGGCGGCTGAACGTCATCGACTTCGACTTCTACCGGGCAATGGCCGAACGCGGTGCCCCCGAGCGAGACGTGTGGCAGATGTCGTGGGGCGGGCGATCACGGTTCGACCCGGTCTGGGACATGGTGCTGGAAATGGGCACCGGGTTCTCCGGGGCGTTCGCCCGCCAGATGACGCTGAACAAGACCACCGCGAAGGACGAACAGACCGCCGACCTGTTGGCGGCGCTGGAGCGGGCCGCCGGTGACGGAGTGGTGGTGCTGGAGTGCGACGGGGTGTTGTTGAAGGAGAAGGCCGAGCCGGTGGCGTTGCAGTTCGACGACGGGCGGTATGTGAAGAAGGTTGGCGACCGGACGGCATTCACCCACAAGGAGTTGCTCGCCCTCGCCGTCGACGGGAAGTTCATCGGCACCGTCACCGCCCGGCACGGGGCGAAGGCCGGCGTCGATCACCCGCAGCCGGCGCTCTGGACCGTTGGCCCCATCGAGAAGCAACGCGGGCGGCAGGACTTCCCGGTCCTGAACCCGGAGCAGAAGAGCATGACCGTGAGCGGGCGGCACTTCGGCGACGACGCACGCCTGTTCGTGAACGGCCGGCGGGTGGGCGGCACGGTGATCCGGGGTGACGGCGAGAAGATGACAATCACCCTGGAATCCCTTCCAGCCGATGGGATGCACCTGCTCCAGGTGCAGGTGCCGGACGGCCCGTTCAGCAACGAGTTCATCGTCCACGTGGCGAAGGACGCGACCGCGGCGGAGGAGTTGAAGCGGGAGTTGATCCGGGTGAGTACCGCCCCGTGGGACGGGTTGTCCGCCGCCATCGGCAAGGGCGATCTGGCCGCCGTGAAGAAGTTGATCCCGGAGAAAGCCTCCGCGAACAATCGGCGGGCGGACGGTTCCACCCCGCTCGGCACCGCCGCCCTGCACGGCAAGCTGGACATCGTGACCTACCTGCTCGACACCGGGGCGGACGTGAACGGCACCACCGCCGACGGCAACACCCCGCTGCATGCCGCGGCGTTCCTCTGTCGGGAGGACGTGGTGAAGCTGCTGCTCGACAAGGGGGCCGACACCAGCAAGAAGAGCGACCGTAAGGAGACGCCGATTGACGTGGTTTCCGGCGAGTGGAATCAGGGGCTGGCCGACTTCTACACCGGCCTCGCCTCCTCCACCAACATGAAGATCGACCTGAAGCGGATCGAACAGGACCGCCCGAAGATGGCCGAACTGCTCCGCGAACAATCGAAGAAGGCGAAGCCGGTTGACCCAGAAAAGTAAGACCGTGAACTGAACCCCTCGCGGGTCGAGGGGTTCAGTTCAGCACAGCCGCACGGAACACAGCTGCCGGATCGGACTTGAACCCACAGCCGCACGGCAGGGGTCGTTTGCGTCCGAGAGTGCGGAATCGCGTGTGGGCTTGAGGATACGACGCGATCTTGACCCTTGACCCGCGTCGCCCTGGATTCTTGTTGCTTCAAAGGTGGCGTGTTGGGTAGAGTCATCATTTCTGCCGATGAGACGTTTCTGTTTCCTGCCGAAAAGTAGCTCGAACCCGCCGAACTGTCACCCCACCCGCCCTCCCCCGGCACGACCTCGGATCGGCCGCCACGGGTTGTGTCATGCCCCAGCGTTTCGCCCTCGCGACGGTCCTCGTTCTCGCTACGTGGGCATCCGCCCGCGCCGACGGGCCGACGGGCCGACGGCGGAGCAGGTCGAGTTCTTCGAGAACAAGGTCCGTCCGGTCCTGTCCGACCGCTGCTACTCCTGCCACAGCCAGTCGGCCAAGAAGTTGAAAGGTGGCCTGACCCTCGACAGCCGCGAGGCCGTCCTCAAAGGGGGTGACAGCGGTCCCGCGGTGGTGCCGGGCAAACCCGCGACGAGCCTGCTGCTCAAGGCGGTGAAGTACGACGGGTTGGAGATGCCGCCGACCGGGAAACTGCCCGCCGACGAGGTGGCGACCCTGACGAAGTGGATCGAGATGGGCGCGCCATGGCCGGCGACCACCGTCAAGCCGGTCGTGAAGGCCGAGGCCAGTGTGCTGACCCCGGAACGGCTCAAGCACTGGGCGTTTCAACCACTCAAGGCGACCGACCCGCCGGCCCCGACGGAGGCCGACCGAAAACGACCCCCGATTGACCGGTTCGTTCTCGCGGCGCTCACGGCGAAGGGGCTGAAGCCCTCCCCTGCCGCCGACCGCCGAACTCTGATCCGGCGTGCCACCCTCGACCTGCTCGGCCTGCCGCCGACGCCGGACGAGGTGGAGGCCTTCGCGGCCGACGACGCGGCCGACGCCTACGAGAAGCTGATCGACAAGTTGCTCGCCAGCCCGCACTACGGCGAGCGGTGGGGCCGACACTGGCTCGACGTGGCCCGGCACAGCGACGGCCACGGCAGTTTCCTCGACCCGGACCCGCTGCCCGAAGCGTGGCGGTACCGCGACTGGGTGGTGAGGGCGTTCAACGACGACCTGCCGTACGACCAGTTCGTGAAGTGCCAGATCGCCGGCGACCTGATCGGCGACGGGCGGGAGACCGCGGTGGCCACCGGGTTCCTCGCCGTCGGCCCGAGATACGTCTCCGACGGCGGCGACCCGGTGAGCGAGGCGAAGGCGAAGGCCGAGACCCTGGACGACCGCGTGGACACCGTCACCCGCGGGTTCCTCGCGCTGACGGTCAGTTGCGCCCGCTGCCACGACCACATGTTCGACCCGATCCCGCAGGGCGAGTACTACGCGATCGCGGGGGTGTTCAACAACACGAAGACGGCGGATCGTTTGGTCGCATCGCCGGAAGAACAGAAGCGGGCGGCCGAACACAAGCAGGCGCTCGACGCGGCGAACGCGGAGTTGAAGAAACTGCCGAAGAACGCCGACGAGGAGAAGCGGAAGCAACTCGAAGCGGAGGTGGCCCGGTTGAAGGCGACCGCCTCGCCCGCCCCCGCTCGCATCCACGCGGTGGCGGACGCGGGGGCGGCGGACATGCCGCTCGCCCTCCGCGGCGACCCGCGGAAGCCTGGGCCGGTCGTCCCGAGGCGGTTCCTCACCGCCCTCGCCGGGGTGAACCCGCCCGCCTGGACGAAGGGGAGCGGCCGACTGCAACTGGCCGAGGCGATCGTCAGTCCGACCAACCCGCTGACGGCACGGGTCATGGTCAACCGCGTGTGGCAGCACCACTTCGGCCGCCCACTGGTCGCCACCCCGAGCAACTTCGGCCTGCTCGGGGAGAAGCCGAGCCACCCCGAGTTGCTCGACTGGCTGGCGGGTCGCTTCGTCGCCGACGGCTGGTCCATCAAGAAATTGCACCGCCAGATCATGCTCTTGGACACCTACCGCCAGAGCAGCAAGTACGACGCGGCCAGCTTCAAGCTCGACGGCGACAACCGCTTCCTGTGGCGGATGGCACCGCGGCGGTTGGAGGTGGAGGCGTGGCGGGACAGCGTGCTCGCGGTTACAGGCGAACTCGACGGCACGGTCGGCGGGGCGTCCGTCCGCGACATCCTGGGGAGCCAGCGCCGCACCCTGTACGCCGCCGTCAGCCGCAACGGGGACAAACTGCCGGCGGACGAGTTCCTGCGGCTGTTCGACTTCCCCTCCGCACGGGCCACCGTTTCCGAACGGACCTCGAGTACCGTGCCGCAGCAGTCGCTGTTCCTGCTGAACAGTCCGTTCATGATCGCCCGTGGGAAAGCGTTCGCCACGCGGCTGACGAAAGAAGCGAAGACCACCGACGCCCGGATCGACCGCGCGTACGCCCTGCTGTACGGCCGCCTGCCGACTGCCGACGAACGGAAGGTGGCGAAAGCTTTTCTTGGCGACGGGGAGGAAGCCGAGATGTGGCCCCGGTACGCCCAGGCACTGCTCGGTTCTTACGAGTTCATGCAAACCCGCTGAGTGGAGGCGTGCGATGTCGTTCCGCGCTCACGAGTCGGCCGTCCGTGCGGCCCTCGCCGCCCCTTCCCGGCGGCAGTTCCTGAACCGCCTCGGCGCGGGGTTCGGCACCCTCGGCCTGTCGGCCGTGCTGGCCGACGCCGGCCGGCTGGCGGCCGACACGCCCACCTCCGTCTCGTCGCTCGCCGCCAAGCCGCCGCACTTCGCGGCGAAGGCGAAACGGGTCATCCAGTTGTTCATGCCGGGCGGCCCGTCGCAGGTGGACACGTTCGACTACAAGCCCGCCCTGGCGAAGAACGCCGGCGAGCGGCCGGCGCTCGTGGACCGCAAGTCGTTGCGGAACACGAAGGGCGGGTTGATGCCGTCGCCGTTCGGGTTCAAGCAGTACGGCAAGTGCGAGAAGTGGGTGAGCGACATCTTCCCGAAGGTGGCGGGGTGCGTGGACGACATCTGCTTCGTCCACTCGATGCACACCGACCTGCCGGAACACGCCAGCGCGATCCTGATGATGAACCTCGGGCACCTCCAGCCGACCCGCCCGAGCATGGGGTCGTGGCTGGTGTACGGGCTGGGGTCGGAGAACAAGAACCTGCCCGGGTTCATCGCCATGTCCCCGCGGGCGCAGCCACGGGGCACGCTCGCCAACTGGGGCAGTTCGTTCCTGCCCGGGGCGTATGCCGGCACCTATGTGAACATCGCCGAGATGAAACCGGACGCGGTCGTCGGCCACCTCCGCAACCCGGTGCTGAAACCGGACGCCCAGCGGCGGCAGGCCGACCTGCTGGCCCGCCTGAACGGGCTGCACCTCCAGCGGTCGGAGCAGGACGCCCAGTTGGAAGCCGCCATCGACTCGATGGAGATGGCGTTCAAGATGCAGACGGCCGTGCCGGAGGTGTTCGACACGGCCAAGGAGACGAAGGAAACTCTAGAATTGTACGGCCCCGGCGAGTTCGCCAAGGGCTGTCTACTGGCCCGACGGCTGGTCGAACAGGGCGTGCGGGTGGTCCAACTGTCCCACTCCATCGACGGGTACGACATCGCCTGGGACACCGGGCACGACGACATCGTCAAGGGGCACGCGGTGCTCGCGAAGGCGTGCGACCAGGGGATCGCGGCGCTGCTCACCGACCTGAAGGCCCGCGGGCTGCTGGACGAGACGCTCGTCCTTTGGGGCGGGGAGTTCGGCCGTGCCCCCACCTCCGAGGGGTCGAAGGGGCGGGACCACGACCACTACGGGTTCACGGTGTGGATGGCCGGCGGGGGGGTGAAGGCGGGGACGAGCTTCGGGGCGACCGACGAGTTCGGCCTGACGGCGGTGGAGGACAAAGTTCACGTCCGCGACCTGCACGCCACCGTCCTGCACCTGATGGGCCTCGACCACGAGAAGCTCACCTACCGCTACAGCGGCCGCGACTACCGCCTGACCGACGTGGCCGGCACCGTTGTGAAAGGGGTTCTGAAGTGACTGGCCGGCCCGCCCAGATCCCGCAAGTGTAAGGGCCGGCCGGTGTCTGCTGCGACCGAATCACCTATCGCCCCGGACACCCCAGTTCAACCACATCCGGAGTCGTCATGCCGCCAGCCTCTCCCCGTCCGATGCACTGGTCTCGCGGCGTCCTGTGCGTGGCACTCCTGATCGCGTTCGCGGTCGCGGCCCGCGGGGAGACGTACTACATCACCCAGTCCGCCGGGAACGACGACTGGACCGGCAAGGCGGAGAAGCCCGACGACAAGAGCGGCCCGTGGAAGACGTTCGCGCGGGCGTCCAAGGAGACCTTCGCGGCCGGGGACAAGATACTGCTAAAGGGCGGCGACACCTGGACCGAAGAACTCCGCCCGCTCGGGAACGGGACGGCGGCCAAACCGATCCTGATCGGCTCCTACGGCGACGCGGACAAGAGGCCGGTCATCGACCGCGAGGACTTCCAGAAGGACCGGATCGGCATCCACCTCGTCGATCAGGAGGGGTTCAAGATCGTCGGCGTCGAGTTCAAGCGCTGCCAGACGGGCATCTACAGCGAATACTCCGCCGGGACGACCGACCACAAGTACCTGTGGGTCGAGAACTGCTACTTCCACGACTCGCTCCTCTACCAGCCGTACCAGGACTACCCCAAGCACCGGATCGGCCTCGGCATCTGCCTCTTCTCCCACGAGACCAAGGACAAGATCGTCGCCTCCGACATCACCGTGACGAACTGCGAGTTCCGCAAGCTGGGCAACTCCGTACCACGGGTTCGAATCCGTTCTTCTCTGTAGCGCCAGAGGCCTCCACACGTTGTCCGCCGCACCCCATCAAGTCTGCACGCTTCGTGCATGCTAACCGCGAAAAAGTGTCGGAAGCGTGCACCGAATTGCCGAATCGGTGTAAACTATAGAAAGTGTAAGTGACTGGCTCGCCACGAATTGCGTCTTTTCAGCGTCTCACGCGACAGTTTCGGGACCAAGAGGTCGCAGGTTCGAATCCTGTCAGCCCGACTTAAAAAACCCCTGGAAAACGAGCGTTTCGGGAATCCCGCACACCACCCGAATCGTCTTCCGGGCAGAGAACTGGGCAGAGAAGTTGAAAAACCCCCTCCCCCGTGTCAGCGGAAGAGGGGGCCAAGAGTAAGCCTTCCGGCTCACCCGTGTTTCACCACGGGAGGTTTACTCAGATGCCGCATCGGCCCGAACCCTGGTACCGCGCGTCCAAAAACGCCTGGTACGTGCAACTCGACGGCAGCCAAATCCGGCTCGCCAAAGGCAACAAAGACGAAACCGAGAAGGCCGCCTGGGACGCCTTCTACCGGCTGATGGGTTCCGACCTCAAGGAACTCCCGCCGAAGGACAAGCTCCGCACCTCGGAGCTGTGTTCGCTGTTTCTCGACTTCTCCGAGAAGCACCACGCCGCCGACACGTTCGAGAATTACCGCCACTTCCTCCGCTCCTTCGTCAAGTCGTTCGGGGACAAGCTCGCCGCCGAACTGAAGCCGCTCCACGTCACGCGATGGCTCGATGCTCACCCCGCGTGGAAGGGTGGACGCCGGCACGCGATCCTCGCGGTGAAGCGTGCCTACTCTTGGGCCGAGAAGCAGGGGTTGCTCTCGCTGAACCCTCTGAAGGGCGTCGAGCAGGAGGCCGGTGGACGCCGCGACCGCGTGCTCACCCGTGAGGAGCAGGCGGAGATCATCGCGAACATCCGCGACGAACCCTTCCGCCAGTTCGTGCGGGTGATGTTCGAGACCGGGGCCCGTCCCGGCGAAGTTGCCCGCGTTACCGCCGCCGAGGTCAATCTGGATCTTGGGGTCTGGGTGTTCGCCAGGCACAAGACGGCGAAGAAGACCAAACGGCCGCGGATCGTCTACCTGCCGCCGGCGATCGTCGAGCTGTGCCGGGAACTCATCGCCAAGCACCCCGAGGGTCCAATCTTCCGTGGGCCTCGCGGTCAGCGGCCTTTTAAGCGGAACAACATCCGCTGCCGCTTCCGCCGGCTCCGCGCGAAGCTGCCGCACCTGAAGCACTTCGTGGCGTACACCGCCCGGCACACGTTCGCGACGCAAGCGCTCCAGAACAACGTGGGCATCGCCCAGGTGGCCGAGCTGCTCGGGCACACGAGCACCGAGATGGTGTCGAAGGTGTACGGGCACCTGGCCGACCAGATCGGCCACCTCCGCGCGGCGGCGGCGAAGGCCGCTAGCTGAAGTGCCGGGAGACGAGCGGCACGGACGCCGCCGGCTCGACCTCAAGCGCCTTGAGGAACGCGGCGAGGTCCGACTCTTCGATGATGATCTTGCCGCGTTTGGTCGCGGCCCCGACTCGCAGGTGCCGGAGCTGCCTGGCCCGGCACCAGGCGTAGACGAGGGAGCGGGACACGCCAGCCCGCTCGGCCGCTTGTTTGGCCGTCAGCCGCATGGGACTCCTCACTGCCGACACGGCTCACGGAGTTGGCGGAGGCGCATCCAGCAGGCCTTCCGGAGGACCTCTTCGACCTCCAGTTCCAGGATGACGATGACGCCCGGAAGGAACTCCGGGTCCTCCAGGGCGTCGGGCACGTGGGCGAGTAGCCAGACGTGGATCCGCTCGAAGGCTTCCCCGGAAAGGTGATGCGGATGCATGGTCTCCGTCCTGCCGCGCGGAGCGGCCTTGAAAGTCTGAAGGGGGCCGTCCGTGGCCCGAGGAAACTACTTGTTTGGCATCGTCGTGAACCGCGTGTCGATGCCTCGTTCGTCGAACAGGTCGCGGAACCTGTAGATCGCGACCATCGAGGGGAACGGCGCGCCGGCCGTCGAGCCCTCGAACACGATCCGGCCTTTGACCAGCCGCACCTCGTGGGCGACGCCCATGACGTGCTCGTGGAACCACCGGGTATCCGTTCGCGCGGGCAGGAGACAGACGACGGTGGAGGAATTCCACGAGGACTGCCAGGCCGCCCGGTAAACCCACTTCCCGATATCCCGCCCGTAAGGCGGATTACACCAGCAAACGCCGACCCAGTCCCGCGTCAGCCCGTCCGCCTCCGGTGTCAAGTGGTGCTCGCACTTCGCGTTGTGCGGCTGAGCGCACACGTCCAACGTGAAGCCGAACTCGTCGTTGAGCCGGTTGAAGAACGGCCACGGTGTTGAATGGTCTTGCCGAGCAGAGCTGAAATGCACGGCATGCTTCTTTGTTACCTCGCTTTCATGGTCCATAGTCCTCTTGGTGTCGTTTCGATTTCCATACCACAGATTGGGAAGCCCCCGAAGGGGCATTCCCGGTTTTAGAACACGTCACAGTCATCGCAGAAATACGTCAAGGAGCCACCGCCCCCTCCGATAGTTCGCATTCCGTGATTGCACTTCCAGCAGAGGTAGCCCGCGCCGTGACACCGTTGGCGGCGAGATTTGAGGTTCAAGGCGTCTGACGGATCAAAGACACCTCGTCCTCTGCAAACTGGGCAACGATCCCACATCAACTTGTGGACATATACCCACCGAAATAGTTTCAGCGTTTTCTGTTTCATACACCTCCTTCCTGTTGTCACGCCGCGTCGAACAGCGTGAGTTGTTTCGTCTTCTTCTTGCTCGCCTTCTCTTCCTTGAGCGGCTCAGCCCCTTCGACGACGACAGGCCGTCCTTCGCCTGGCGAGTAGATCTCCATCATCCTGAACCGCCGCTTCCAGAACTGAACGACGCCCGGAGCGACGAGGCCCACGCTGTAGTAGCCGTGTTCCTCCAGGGTGAGGGAGTTGCCCCAGACGACGTGCCCCTTCAACCCGTTGAGAGCCAGGTTGATCGCCGCCATCTTGACGCACCGCTCGTCCACGTCCTGGCCGACGAAGATCCGACTCCGGTTCATCCGCGCCGCCGCGAGCAGGGTTCTCCCGCTGCCGCAGGCCGGATCGTTGACCGTCATCCCCGCGCCGCCGCAGTCGGTGAGTTGAGCCATCAGGTCGCATAAGGGCTCGGGCGTGAAGAACTGCCCGTGCTCTCCGAATGTCACGGCCCCCTCGAAGAAGTCGCCGAGGATGTCAGCCCCGGATTTCTCCATCGCGTTGACCAGGACTCCGAAAGCCGTCGCCATGATGTCGATCCCTCGCTTGCCCTTCTCGCCGGCGGAGTAGCGGGCAGCCACTTCCAGGTAACGGGCCTCCGCTGTGCCCAGAGCCAAACAGCAAACCACGGCCGTCAGGAAGTCGTCGAAAATCCTGCCCATGTTTTGCCCCCGACTTGCAATGCCTTCGAGCAGCTTGTGAAGCTCGTTGGTCTCGGGATTGCGGAAATTGACCGCTCGTTGTGCCATACACCTCATTTCGAAGCGGGAGGCCCATATAGGACCTCCCTGGATTGCTATTCAGTCAAGTAGCGGTAACACGGGGGACAAATCACCAGGCGGATGTTCCCCTGAGAGTCCTCCACGTCGTAAACACCTTCGCCGCAGCACAAGCTGCAGTCGGGGTTGTAAACGCAGGGCTCTTGTTCCTCCTCATAGTCAGTGATAACATCTTCCATCATTTCACCTTTTCGGTTTGAGCCGAGAGCCCTGGATGTCTAGCTTGGGCTTTCAGCTCGGGTTTTCACATTGGCATGCCGGCGAGATGCAAAAGCATCAGCGCGGCCGCCGCTCCGCAGAGCACGTTCCACAGGTCTCGTTTCGTCGGCCAGCGGTTGTCGAGATACTTCCAGGTCTTCTGCGTGAATAGCAGCTTCCCGTCTGGTCCCAACTTTTCGGTCACCTCGTAGTGTGGTGCCCATCGCCACTTCTTCCGAGTTTGGCGATCGGTTTCCTTTTCCATGGTCATCCCTTTTCATTCCTGTTGTTGCTAGTTCAGCAAGTCCTTGATCACCATCAGGATCAGCAGGACCGCCATCAAGATGGTCAACACGTCCAGCCGTTCTCTGGCTTCTTCCTCCTTTCTCGTTGTCCTCCAGCTACGCCGCCTCTTCCTCCAGCGGAGCACTTGCCTGAGTGACATAGCCGTATTTCCTCACAGCTATTCGCGTCGTACTTGCAGCACGTCGCTACGGTTTTCCCCTGCCCCTATGTTTAGTTTCCGGGGGTTGGGGGTTCGGAAAGGGTACGGGGTGCCTACGCTTTTTTGGGCCTGCCGATGCGTGGCACCGGAGGCGGTTCGTCGTCTTCGGGCGTTGGCGGGAGGGGCATCGAAGGCATTTCGGTGACGATGCAGCCCTCGACCGGCGCGGGCCAGGGCGTGGCTTTGCGGCGCTCGTATTCCTCCCGCGTGATGTGGAAATCGCTTTTCACGATCTGCGGGTAGGGGCCGTACTGGTAGAGGCCGTGATCGCCTGAGCTTGTGAAGAAGCTTAGCCGGGGGTCACCGGTCACACGCTTGATCTCGTTGATCGGGAGGCGTTGGCGTTGCACGATCTTGTGTGACTGGGTAGTCAGCGCCCACTTAACGATGTGGGGGCCGGTCAAGCCCATGGTGCTTACTACTTCAACGTCTTCGTAGGTGCCGCCCTGCTCGCTCAGTTCGACCTGCCGTTGCGGATTGGCCTCGCCGAATTGCCAGTGGCAGCGGCAGCAGGCTTTCATCGTCGGGCGGAAATCCTTCTCCTTGGTCACCAGGTCTTCGAGTGTTTGATTCACCAGAATCAGCGCGACACCGCAACTCCTCGCCTGAGTTAGCAGGGTTTCGAGCAAGCCGCCTGCCACTAGCTTCTGCCACTCGTCGATGATCACCAACACAGGAACTACCCGCTTCACGAACGCCGCTGCGTCGAACAGGCTGCCAAGAATCAAGCGCCCGATCATTCCCGACAGGGCATGATTACCAGCGCTGGGCAGGGAAATGTAAAGCGTGTTTATCGCTTGATACAGCTCGGACAGTTGAATCCCGTGCGGGTTACCGATGGTGTTCAACGCCTGAACGCTTCCCACGCGCCGGGTGTCGAGGAATGCCTGAAGCCCAGCCTGGCGAATCTCGTGGTGCAGGTGTTTGTTCTTGCCGCAGACCACCGAATCGATCGCCTCGGACAACCCCTTGAAGCTTTTCGGCTGGGTGCGTTCCAGCGTGTGCTGATACACCTCGGCGGAGGACTGCTGAAACCAGCTAACGCCATGCCCGGCCATCGAGGTCAGCGTGCCCAGAGCGGTACCGATGCTCAGCGCCTTTTGAGCCGGGGATAAGTGCTTCCAGTGGTGCTGCTCGAACAGGTTGAGCGTGTGGCTCGAACACCCGATGCGGTCGATGATCCACCGGAACGGCTTTGCTTTCACGCCGATCGCCGCTGGGATTAGCTCGTTAGAGTCGCCCTTGCAGTCAATCACGACGACACTGATCAACCGGCGAGACCCTTGTTCCAGCACGTTCGCGGTTGCAGTCGTTTTGCCGCCCCCCGGCGGTCCTTCGAGATGCATGTGCTCAGAAATGAGCTTCCACGGGACCATGAAGGGCGAGCCGTTGTCCTCGTTGACGCCCAGGGTATAGCACTCCCGCTCGTAGGGGTTCGGGGAGTAGCCGTTATACATCGCGCGGTCGAACCACTTGTTATAGATCTTCACTGCGACACTCCTTGAGCGATGACAGGTGCGGGGCGAGCACGAGAGAGGCGCCGAGAATGACGAGCACTGGGGGGATGATCACCAACGGCCAGAACACCAAGAAAGCGGCGGCCTTGAGGGCCTGCTCCGTTAATCCAGGGACCGGCAGGGAAAACAGGCCCCAGGTGGCGAAGGTGATTGCCGAGTAGTAATGAGCCACGCGGGAAAAGCGGCTGCCGCCCGGTGTCTCAAGCACCCCAGGGTTGTGAACGCGGCTGCAGTCGTAGGACAGGAACGACACCCAAGCCCGCCGAAGCTCAGAGAAGTTTCGGAACAGGGCGAACACCCCGAACGGGAGGAGCAGCAGGGAGCCGATAAATCCGGGAACGAGGTTGCGGCGCTTATCCTTCCGCTCTTCCGGCGGCATGTCTGCCGTGCACACAAGGCTGTAGTGGACGAAGAAACGGCACACGAACCCCACGAGCACGACTCCCGCAAGCGCTCCTCCGAAGTAGTCCAGGATCGCGGTAACATTTGGCCCCATCATCCCGAGAACAGTGGCTGAGAGCATGCCCGTTACCGCGCCGACGAACAGGTGCAGGCCAACCCACTGCGTCAGCGCCGGGTCCAACCTGACCGGCGATTGAAGCGTCATGCCGTCGAGGTTCGGCAGCTTTGAGGATTCGAGCGTGTTGCCGGGTCTCATCCGAGTAACTCCCTGAGGTCGTCGATGGCGAAACAAAACACGGGAAGCGGAAGATCATGCTTCTTCGCAGCACGCCAGATCTTGGTGCCCTTTTCCTGTGTCGGCACGAGCACGGTGATTCCCGCGAAGCCCGAGGTGTTAACGTCGTCGCAGTAGCGGACCAGTTTCCGGGCGACGTGATCCGGGGTGGCGTTGAGATCGACGAAGACGGCCTCGCGCTGTTCGCCGGTCAGGACGACAGCAGCCGCCCGACTCCAACAGCACAGTTGCTTGCGGGTTTCGCCGAGCAGGCAGTAGTTGAGCACCGCAGCACGCTTGGGTAACGCCTGAGCGCCCAGCGGACTGTAAGGATGCCAGTAGCATCGAGGCCTGATGTAATGTAAACTCCGGTCGAGAAGTGTGGCGCCCGTCGGGGTCGCGGGTACCAGTTGAGAAGTGTGGCGCTTCGTTTCAGTTCCGGGCGTAAAGTGGGGTGACACCCGTCACTTCCACCGCT
>JALHQU010000005.1:29520-82522 GCA_022841795.1 Fimbriiglobus sp. | reverse complement strand
TAGGTGGTCTGGCCGGGTGCGGCGGCAGCCGACAGCACCGCCGCCACGCACAGAAGAACACGCGCCATGTCCGCGGACCCCTTTCTGGTAATCACCCCACGAACACCCCGCCGAGGAACCCGGCGTCGAACGCCAGGAACGACAGCCGCGGGGCACCGCCGAACCCGGAGAAGATGCGGACCAGCGACACCCCGCCCAGCCCGGCGCCGGTGGCCACGTCGCCCGCCCCGGTCCGGTCGAAGTCCCCGGCCGCGATCGACGCCCCGACGGCCGGGGTGTCGGTGGCGGGCGTGGAGCCGGTCTGGGTGCCGTCCTCGAACTGCCGCACCTCCGGGTCCCCGCCCCGCACGGCGAACACCAGCGTCGACCCGTCCGCCGGCAGGGTGGCCACGAACACCCCGTCCAGCACCGGCGTGTCGAACGCGGTGAAGCTCTGTTCCTCCGCCCCGGTGCGGGCGTCGAACACCTTCACGAACTGCGGGTGGCCGAACCCGGTGCCGACCACGATCTTCCCGCCGTTGCACCCGACCGTCACCCCGCAGTCGATGGCGAGCGGGAAGGCGAAGAAGCTGAGGATGGTCGCCCCGGTGGCCCCGTCGAACACCTTCACGTGCGGCCCGCCGCCCAGCCCGGCGCCGGCGACGATGTCCGCGATGCCGTCATCGTTCACGTCCGCCGCCGCCACCCACACCCCGCCGGCGAACACCGGGTCGAACGCCATGAAGCTGCGGATCACCGCCCCGGTGGCGCCGTCGAACACCTTGACGTGCGGCCCGCCGCCCGGCCCGGCGGCGGTCACGTAATCGGCGATGCCGTCGCCGTTGAAATCCCCCTGGGCCACCCGCACCCCGCCGCTGAACGCCGGGTCGAAGGCGAAGAAGCTGGCCACCACGGAGCCGTCGAGGGTGTTGAACACCTTGACGTGCGGCCCGCCGCCGGTGCCCGCGCCCACCACCAGCACCGGCGGGAAGAGCGGCCGTTCGCCGAAGTTGTAGCCGACCCCGTCGTCGCCGGTGCCGAGGACGATAGCGGTGACGGAATCGCCAGCCACCGTCCCGCCTCGGGAGCCGGCGGTGACGATGCCGTTCCGGAACCCGGCCGGCTGGAACTCGCTGACGGTGTAGGTGCCGAACGGCAGGCCGGTGAACGTGTAACTGCCGTCTGCCCTGGTGTTGGCGAAGACGAACCCCCCACCGCCGAGCAGGCTGACGATCACGTCGGGGATGCCCGCCTCGCCCGGATCCTTGATCCCGTTGTTGTTGGCGTCGATGTACACGAACCCGCTCAGCCGTGCCGGGGTGAGTTCGCCGAACAGGTAGTTGACGGCGTCGTCGCCGGGGTTCAGCACCACGTTCGAGATGCTGTCGTCCGCCACCGTCCCGCCGAGCGAGCCGGCCGTGTCCCGGCCGTCGAACAGCCCGGCCGGCTGGGTCTCGGTGACGGTGTAGGTGCCGAACGGCAGGGCGTCGAACGAGTAGCTGCCGTCGGCGGCGGTGGTGGTCACCCGCGTCACCCGGCCGGTGAGGGTGACGGTCACGCCGGCGATGCCGACCTCGCCGGCGTCTTTCACCCCGTTGTCGTTCGCGTCGATGTAGGCGAACCCGCTCAGCCGGGCCGTCGGCGGGATCGGCGCCTCGAACGCGCCCAGGTCGGTCGCCGGGCCGACCGGCCGGGCCACCCCCCGCTGGTCGGTCGAAACCGACGCCGCGGTCTCGCCCAAATCGATGGCCGGGCTGTTGAACGCCAGGCCGCGGGTGCGGGTGAGGCCGCCGTTGTTCGCCAGCGGGGCGAGCAGCGGGTCGGCGGTGCTGACCACCTCGCCGGTGAACCCGAGCGCCCCGCGGATCAGGTTGCGGACGCCGGCGGCCGTCCCGCCGGTCGAGATGAGGGCGGGGCCGGTCGGGGTGCCGGCCTGCGACAGGATGGAGAAGTTGACGGTCAGCACGGGGGTGCGGTCCGCGTCGAAGCTGTACACCTGGGTGCCTTCGGCGGCCGAGTTGTCCGCCAGGGTGGTGTAGTTCAGGGTGACGGTGCCGCTCTCGTTCGCCACCCCGCCGCCGCGGCCGGGGAGGGCGCTGGCCACCAGGGCCGCGTTCCCGGTGAGGGTGCTGTTGGTGATGGTCAGCGTGCCGAACGAGTTGAACACGCCGCCGCCGAACGCGCGGGTGAAGGCCGTGCCCACGTCCGGCAGAGTGTAGCTGCCGCCAAGGGCCGTGTTCCCGGTGAGGGTGATGCGATTAAGCGTGAGGTCGCCCTGGTTGTAGACCGCCCCGCCGACCACCTCCCGCCCGTTCACCAACTCCAGGTCTTCCAAGGTCAGGCTGCTGCGGAACCCGACGGCGAACAGGCGGTAGTTCGACGGCTCGGACGGGTCGGGCGCGCGGGTGATCCGCTGCCCGCTGCCGCGGATGACGATCGGCTGCCCGCTATCCACCTCGAACGCGGACTCCCCGACGTAGCTGAACCCGCCGGTGGCGAAGGTGGACTCGACCGGGATGTCCGCTCCGGCCAAACTCGGGTCGAACACGATGTCCACCCGCTCGAACGCCGGGTCGAGGAAGTCCGCCTGGAAGATGGCCTCCCGCAGGCTGACCAGAGGGCTGGAAAAGTCGAACTCGTCCGTCGCCGTGGTCACGGTGATGGTGAGCACCACGGGGGTGGTGCGGGGTTCGAGCGGTTCGAGCGACAAGCGGCGGGAGGTCATTGCGGCACCGGGTGCGAGCGTGGGAAGAGTGTCAGTGTACTGTCACTGAACCCGCCGGGGCAAGCGGGTACACCTCCCGCCGGATGAGATAGTTTCGACCGGGCCGGGCGGGCGACGGCGGAGCAAGCGGCAAATCCGTCCCGGCCGACCGCGGGAGGTCCGGCGCAACCGGCCGCGCCGCCATGCGGCCGGGTCGCACAACTGGTACGTTCGGCACTACTTCGCAGTCGCCTCCTTGGCGATCGCCCGGTACATGTCCACCGCCTTGTCGAACGTCTTCTTCGCCTCCGCTCGCTCGGCCGGGCGGATGTCCTTCTCCCGCACCTTCCACAACTGCTCGATCACCCCGACGCACCACCGCGCGCTGTCGGCCGACGCCCGGATCGGCTTGCCGCCGACCATCACGTTCACCGGGTTGGTGTGCATCTGCGGGAAGCTGCGGATCGCCACCCAACTGCTCCGCTCGACCGGCACGCTGAACGCCACGTCGTGCGGCTGGTCGTCGGCGGGGATGTCCTTCGTCTCGACCACCTGCCCGTTCACCACCATTTCCAGCTTGCGGCTCTTGCTCGGGGCCACCCGCCCGCCGACGGCGGTGCCGAGCGACACCTCCGACGCGAACGCCACCGTCGCCTTCACCGCCGCCTTACCGGGCTTGTCGAGCTTCACCTCGCCGAACCCCGGGGCCACGCCGTTCACCTCGAACTTGAGCGCGTGGGCGTACCCGTCGGACACGTAGCTGCGGCCCTTCGCCAGCCCGTCGCACCACTTGCCGAAGTCGATGGCGTCGATCTTCCCGAGCTGCACGTACACCCGGCCCATGCCGACGCGGCTGCCGCTGATGCACGGGAAGTCGGTCTCGCCGGACACCTTCAGCGGGAACCCGCAGTTCAGGATGTGGTACCAGCAGTTCCACTCGGGCACGCGGTCGGTGTCCATGGCGCTGATGAAGTCGCACACCCCCATCGCGGTGGTGACGCAGATCTCCTGCGCGCCGATGCCGTTCATCTCCGGGATGGCCAGGTTCGGCAGCTTGCCCGCCGTGCGGTCGGTGCTCTGCCGCAGTTCCACCTCCGTCACCTTGCCGTCGGCGTCGGCGTCGATCTTCTCGAACGTCTCGGTCAGCGGCCACTTGCCGCCGGCCGCGTCGTCCTTCGAGATGTGCCCCTTCCCGCCCTTGTCCAACTCGACGAACAGCCGGCGGGTGGACCGCTCCGGGTTGACGCCCAGCCCGTTCGCCGAGTGCGCGTACCCGGTGACGCCGCCCTGCTCCTTCGCCCACTTCATCAGCGGGGTGGTCCACGTCGGCCAGCCCTTCGTCTTGGTGCCGTCCGAGCCGGGGTACGTCTGGTCCCGCAGGTTGAGCAGGCACACGTGCCCGAGCGCCTGCGACCCGAACCCGCTCACCTCCACGTCGTACTTGAGGACGGTGAACGGCTCGCTCTTCTCCCACGGCTTGCTGGCGAAGAACTTTCGCTGGAAGTCGTAGCACGGCCCCCACGTCAGGCAGCAGCCGACGTGCATGCCCTCGCCCTTCACGTGCAGGAACATGTCCTCCGGGTTCACCCCCTCGGTCGGGTTGGTGTAGTGGGCGCAACCGGCGGCGTGGATGTGGTGGTCGCCGCTGTACCAACCGAGCTTGGCCGGGTCGATCCACCGCTCCAGCTTCACCGCCAGCGTCGGCGGCTCCTTCGCCCCGGTCGGCACGCTGAACTTCATCGCTTTCAGCTTGTACTCCGGCCCGCGGCCGTACATCACGGTGAACGCCCCCGGCGGGAGCAGCACCGTGCCGCCGTCGTGCCGGTACACCTGCTGCTGGAAGAACAGGTCCGGGGCCAGCCGCTTGGCCTGCGGCGGGAACACGTGCCCGGCGGCATCGGTGAACGTGAACCGGGCGGTGGTCGGGGTGCCGTCCACGTCCTGGATTGTCACCTTCACCGGCACCGCCGGCTTCACGTCGAACAGGACCGGCACCTCGCCGCGGAACCCCAGGTCCTGGTTCCCCTGGCCGACGTCGAACCCGATGGTCGCCTCCCGCTTGCCGGCCTCGGTGCTGTACAGCAGGACGACGGCGTACTCCACCTTCAGCCCGCTCAGGTCGGCGGTCATCGGCGGGGCGGTGAACATCTCCAACTGGAGGAAGCGGTTGGCGATCTTCGGGTCGTCCTTCGGGTTGCGGTCCCCGCTGCCGCTGTACCGCGGCCCGCTCTGCGGGGAGGTGACCTTCAGCGGCTTCTTCACCGTGCTCTCGTTCACCACCTTGACCAGCACCGGCACATACCCGGCCTGCTGGGCGACGGCGTCGGCCGGCCCGCGGGCCGCCTTCACCCGCGATTCCGGGTTGATGGTCACCACGAACAGCACCCGCGGGTCGAGGATCTCCTGCACCTTCTTCGCGTCCTTCGCCTCCACCGCCGCGGTCAGGGCTTTCGCCACGTCCGCCGGCAGCGGGGTGCCGAGGAAGTCGAGCGCTTTCGCCAGTCGTTCGGCGTTGGCGGCGAGCGGCTGGCCGTCTACGTCGTCGATCACCGGCGGCTTGTCGGCGGCGAACAGCGCGGGGGCGAGGGCGAATAGCAGCATGGAGAGGAGGGGACGGGCCACGGCGGGTCTCCGGGAGGGTCGGCTCCGGCGTCTTGTTAGCCCGACGCGTGAGCGAGGGCCGGGGGCGCACCCCTCGCTCGCGCGTCGGGCTAACAGAATCACCACCGGCGCCTTCTGTGGTATCCCATCCCGCGGCGAAACGCCACGATATAATCCAACAGACCCGAGTCCCCGGACCCGCCATGAAGATCGTCCAGTACCCGCACCCCGCGCTCCGGGCCGTGTGCAAACCGCTCACCACCCTGGACGAGTCGGTCCGCACCGCCGCCGCCGAGATGCTCGACCTGATGTACGAGGCCGAGGGGCTGGGGCTGGCCGCCCCGCAGGTGGCCCTGGACTACCGGCTGATCGTCATCAACTTCGACGGCGACCCGGAGCGGAAGGACCTGGAAGTGGTGGCCATCAACCCGGTGGTGGTTGAGTCGAAGGGGGCGGAGAAGGACCGCGAGGGGTGCCTCAGCTTCCCCGGCCTGTACCAGGACATCCGCCGGTTCAAGACGGTGAAGGTGCAGTACTACTCGCTCGACGGGAAGCTGCACGAGATGACCTGCTCCGACCTGGCCGCCCGCATCTGGCAGCACGAGATCGACCACCTGAACGGCACCCTGTTCATCGACAAGATGGGGCCGCTCGCCCGCATCGGCAGCAAGAAGGCGCTGGAGGGGTTCGTCGAGGAGTTCGAGCAGGGGCTGAAGAAGGGCATCATCCCGCCGGGGACTGTGCCGAAGTTGTAGACTTCCCCTGGCTTGTTAGCCCGACGCGCCAGCGAGGGGCAAGCCGCGGTTGCGATCCGGTGGTTCGCCCCTCGCTGGCGCGTCGGGCTAACGGGTCGGAGTTCGCCATGCTGGTCGATCTGTTCGGGCTGCGGATGGACGCCGACGGGGTGACGTTCCACCTGTGGTCGCCGTGGCGGTGCGCCGCCCTGGAACACCGGCTGTTCGACGCGGTGAAGGGCATCCCCGGTGCCGACCCGGAGGACCAGCCGGACGAACTCCGCGTTCACCTGACCGAGGCGAAGGGGTGGAAGGCCGCCGCGCAGAACCTGGAGCGGGTGTTGAAGGGGTGGCAGGAAGAGGGTACCGAGGCCGGCGGGGAGAAGCGGGGCTGGCGGTGGCTGATCGAGACGGACGTGGACGCGAACGGGTACGACCTGCACGGCGAGAAGGCGTGCTTCTGGGCGTACGTACGGCTGTCGCTCGACCGCGGCGGGCCGGGCGACCAGGAGAAGGGCGAGGACATCGACCTGAACGGGTTCGGGCTGAGCGTGTGGCGGAACGAGGAGTGAGCGGTGAACCTCCTCGTCACCGCCGGGAACACGCATACCCCGATCGACCGGGTGAGGGTCATCACCAACATTTTCACCGGCCGCACCGGGGCGAACATCGCCGCCGCCGCGTTCGACCGCGGCCACCGCGTCACCCTGCTCACCTCCCACCCGGACACGGCGGTCCGCTTCCGCGGGGAGCCGCACTTCCGCGTCGTCCCGTACCGCACGTTCGACGACCTGCACCGGCGGATGGCGGACCTCATCCCGGCCGGCGGGTTCGACGCGATCGTCCATTCGGCGGCGGTGAGCGACTACCACTGCGGCGGGGTGTACGCGGCCGACGCCCCGTTCGACGGGCGGACGCTGCCGACGCTCGCCGACGTGTCGGCCGGCAAGGTGAAAAGCTCGTTCCCGGAGGTGTGGGTCCGCCTGACGCCGGCCCCGAAGCTGGTGGACAAGGTGCGGACAGAGTGGGGCTTCCGCGGGGTGCTGGTGAAGTTCAAGCTGGAAGTCGGTGTGAGCGAGGACGAGCTGCGGGCGACCGCCGAGCGGTCGCGGCTGCACTCGCACGCCGACCTGATGTCAGCGAACACGCTGGACGAGGCGGGGGAGTGGGCGCTGGTCGGCGGGCCGGAGTACATAAAGGTGCCGCGGGCGGCGCTGGCCGGGCACATCGTCGAACAAGTTGAAAAGAAGAGGTTCACCGCAGAGGGCGCATGAGGGCGCGGAGAAAAACAGAATCAGTGTTCTGAAAACAAACTCTCTTCGGCCTTCTCTGCGCCCTCATGCGCCCTCTGCGGTGAACCCTGTTTTCCTACAACACTGCCATGCTCACAATCTCGAAGTACACGTTCGGCGTAGGGGATCGGTTCGCGCACCAGGCCCAGGCCCAACTGCGGGCGTGCATGATGGCGGCCGAACACGGCGTGACGGTGGTGCCGGTGTGGAACAAGTCGAACCGCGAACACACCATCATCGGTTCGGAGCCGAGTAGCGTGCGGGCGGCGGCGGACGCCGCGGTGAAGGCGCTCGGCTGGACGAAGCCGTACCACGTGGACGCCGACCACATCCGGCTGGAAACGGTCGATCGGTTCGTCGCCCCGTCCGATTTCTTCACCATCGACGTGGCGGATAACATCGGCAAACCGGCCGACCCCGCCGCGGTGAAGGTGTTCGTGGACAAGCACCCGCAACTCGTCGGCGAGCTGAAAATCGCGGGGATTGACACGGCGTTTCAGACGACCCGTGCGGACGTGGAGCGGGTGGCGGCGAAGTACCTGAACGCCGTGCAGGAGGCCGGCCGCATCTACCGGCACATCGCCAACGCGAAGGGCGAGGGCAACTTCATCACCGAAGTGTCGATGGATGAGACCGACCACCCGCAGACGCCGCCGGAGTTGCTCGTCATCCTCGCTGCCATCGCCGCCGAGGGCATCCCGCTCCAGACCGTCGCCCCGAAGTTCACCGGCCGGTTCAACAAGGGGGTGGATTACGTCGGCGACGTGAGGCAGTTCGAGAAGGAGTTCAACGACGATCTGGCGGTGATCGCGTTCGCGGTGAAGGAGTTCGGCCTGCCCGCCAGCCTGAAGCTGAGTGTCCACTCGGGCAGCGACAAGTTCTCCCTGTACCCGATCATCCGCAATGCACTGCGGCGGTTCGACGCCGGGGTGCATGTGAAGACGGCGGGCACCAACTGGCTGGAAGAGGTGATCGGGCTGGCCGAGGCCGGCGGGGCCGGGCTGGACATGGCGAAGGACATCTACGTCATGGCGCTGGGCAAACTCGATGCGCTGTGCGCCCCGTATGCCGCGGTCATCGACATCGACGCGACGAAGCTGCCGTCCGAGGCCGAGGTCCGCGGGTGGATTTCGCAGCAGTTCACGGCGGCGCTCCGGCACGACCCGACCAACCCCGGCTTCAACCCGTCGCTGCGGCAGTTGATCCACGTCGGGTTCAAGGTGGCTGCGGTGATGGGCGACAAGTACCTGAGGATGCTCGAATCGTGCGAGGCGTCGGTGTCCCGGAACGTGACCGCGAACCTGTACGACCGGCACATCCGGCCGCTGTTCGTGGGGTGAGGGATTTCGTTGTGCGGAGGGCATCCGGGTGGCGATCGCTCCTGACCAGTTCTGGCGCTCGAACTACTACGACCACCCGCCGTTGACGGACGAGATGGTCGCGGAGGCAGAACGGCAGCTCGGGGTCAGACTGCCGGCCGAGTACGTCGCCCTTCTCCGCATCCAGAACGGTGGATACACCCACGGATTCGGCCACCCGATGAGCTGTCCGACGATCTGGGCCGCCGACCATGTGCCGCTCGATTCTCTGTCAGGTATCGTCCTCGAGCCGGACCACCGCACCGCGCTAAACATCCTTCGGACCGCGTACATGACACGGGAGTGGGGGCTACCCCCGCGGCAGGCGCTACTTACCGGCGACGGACACTGGTGGATCAGCCTCGACTACCGGGCCAGCGATGTGCCGTCGGTCGCGTGGCTGGCCGTCGATCACGAACAGGACTTCCAGGTCGCCCCGACTTTCGCGGCGTTCTTGGACGGCCTGCTGCCGGACTCAGCGTTCGCGGACGATGAAGACGTCGAACTTGGTCGTTAGCCCGACGCGCGAGCGAGGGTCGGGTGGCTTTCCCTCGCTGGCGCGTCGGGCTAACAGGACGGGAGACGACACCATGAAATCGGACCTGTTCGACCTGTCGCCGGAAACGGCCGTGGTGATCGGCGGCACCGGGGTACTCGGCGGGGACATGGCCGAGGCGCTGGCGACGGCCGGCGCGAAGGTGGCGATCCTCGGTCGCAACGCCGACCGCGGCAACGAGCGGGTGAAGAAGATCGCCGCCGCCGGCGGGCAGGCGGTGTTCGTGGCCGCCGACGCGATGGACCGTAACTCGCTGACTCAGGCTCGTGATGCGATCCTGGCGAAGTGGGGCGGGATCAGCGTGCTGGTGAACGCGGCCGGCGGCAACCGCCCGGACGCCACCCTGCCGCCCGGTGCCGACTTCTGCAAGCTGCCCGCCGAGGCGTGGCAGGGGGTGTTCGACCTGAACCTGGTGGGTGGGTCGCTGCTGCCCAGCCAGATCTTCGGCGAGCCGATGGTGGCCGCCGGCGTCGGCAGCGTCATCAACATCGCGTCGATGGCCGGCATGATCCCGCTGTCGCGGGTGGTGGCGTACTCGGCGGCGAAGGCGGCGGTCATCAACCTGACCAAGTTCCTGGCCCGCGAGTGGGCGACGAAGGGGGTGCGGGTGAACGCCATCAGCCCCGGCTTCTTTCCCGCGGAGCAGAACCGGGCGCTGTTGTTCAAGCCGGACGGCGGGTACACCGAGCGGGGCGGGCAGATCATCGGCCACACCCCGATGGGCCGGTTCGGCAAGTCGGAGGAGCTGGCCGGGGCGGTCATCTGGCTGGCCGCTCGCAAAGCGTCGTCGTTCGTCACCGGGCAGAACATCGTCGTGGACGGCGGGTTCTCGGCGGTCACAATTTAGGAACCACCCACGGGCTTACGCCCGCGGTTCGCCAGCCGGGTTCGCGTCTCGCTCCAGCCGGTAGAAGTACTCGATCACGAACTGCGTACACAGCGCGCCGAACGTGTGCCACAGCCAGTGCGTGCCCATCGGCAGCGGGCTGTGCAGGTCCACCAGCCGGCAGAACCACGCCACCGCGAAGCATGCCACGCCGGCCCACACGAACCCGGCGTACCGGAACCGTGTCCGCACCAGCGTCACCCCGAGCGGGATGAGGATGAGCACGGCCTGAGTGGCGTAGCTCAGGTTCACCTGCAGCGTGCCGAGCGTGTTCGGCAGCAGCCGCAGGGCGCCGTTCACGAACACCGTCGCCGCGATCACCCCGAACGACACCAGGATCACCCGCCGCGGGCCGTATTGCCGGCCGAGCCGCACCGCCAGGTAGATGGCGCCGGCCGCCCCGAGCAGCAGGATCGGAATCAGGTCGAGCAGGAAGAACACCGGCGACGTGCGGAGGGCGTGGTACAGCGTGCCGCCGACCCCGCCGGCCAGCAGCACCACCAGGCAGCTCGACAGGAACGGGAACCGGCCGAACCGCCCGCGAACCCGCCACACCCACCCGATCACGATGACCACGAACAGCGCCGCGGTGACGGTGTTGAACGGCTCGGCCAGGGTCGGGGCGGCGGGCGAGTACGGGTCGGGGGGTGTCTCCTTGTACCGCGGCCCCCAGTCGGGCAGGCGGTCCGGGACGGCCGGTTCCGCGGTCATGGACACCCCCAGCGGCACAACTTTCCCCACAGTTTACGGGCGTTCCGGTCGGGTCGGTGAATTTTCCGGTGGTCCGCTTGACACGCTTTTCGACCCTTCCTAAGAAGCGCGTACCTTACGCCGGACTCGGGCGTGTGCGGGCGAATTTCGCCCCGTAACTCACCCCGTCCGGCCCGACTCGCAGCCGGAATACGACCGTACCCGCCCGGCCGATTCTCCCCACGCGGCCGGGAACTGACATTCGAGTTGGAACCGCCACCGGCCGATGGCGTGGGGAAGACCGGGCCGGCCGGTTCCGCCAGTTTCACGAGGACGAAGCGATGTCCGCTCGACTGCTGCTCTCCGCCGTCACCCGGCCGCCGGCCGCGGACGACCACCCGTGGGAATTCGACCCGCCGCCGCTCGGGCCGGTGCTGGCCGCGGACGGCGACGAAGAGGCGGCCGACGATGAGGGGGACGATGAGGACGACGAGGACGACCTGGCGGACGACGAGGAGGACGACGACTTCGACGACGACTTCGACGACGACGAGGACGACCTGGAGGACGACGACCTGGAGGACGACGACCTGGAGGACGAGTTCGACGACGACGATGACGACGACTTCGATGACGACGACGATGATGAAGAGGAGGACGACCTGGAAGAGGAAGCGGGTTGACGGCCGGTGATGCATGCGGCACGGGTGAACCCCGTGCCGTGTTTTTTTTAGCGAACCCGGCCCGTGGGCGTGGGGCAAGATTGCATCTTGCCATGTGGGGCAAGTTTCCAACTTGCTAGCCATCCGAGGCAAGTTGGAAACTTGCCCCACTGAAACGTACCCGCGGCCCTGGCGGGCCGGGTTCGCCATTCACTTCTTCCCGACGCAGTACAGGTGGGTGAACGTGCGGACCAGCAGCGCGTCGCCGACCGCCGCCGGCGATGCCTTGCACCCGTCGCCCAGCTTATTCGCCGCCACGCGGGCGAACGTCGGGTCGGCCGCGATTACCTCCACCTTGCCGTTCTCGGTGCAGAAGAACAGGTTCCCCTCCACCAGCACCGGCGAGGCGGTACACGGCCCGCCCAGCCGCTCCTTCCACACCTGCTCGCCGGTCTTGGCGTTCAGGCAGAACGCCACCCCCTCGTCGTTGGCGAAGTACAGGTGGTCCTTCACCACCACCGGCGACGGACGGGTCGGGCCGTCCTTCTTGAACGCCCACGCCGGGGTCACCTCGCCGGTGCCCGGCTTCACCGCCAGCAGCGTCTTGACGTGCCCGGCGGTCAGGTACACCAGCCCGTGCGCGTACACCGGCCGCACCGCCTCGTTCATCCCCCCGTGGTACACCTTCCAGATCTCGTCGCCGGTGGTCGGGTCGTAGGCGATCGTCGCCTCGGCCGCCGACGACACGAGCTGCGGCTTGCCCGCCACCTCGATCACCTGCGGGGTGCTGTACGCCTTCTTGAAGTCGCCGTCGTTGGTCTTGTACTTGATGTCCCGGTCCTTGGTCCACACCGTCTCGCCGGTGGTCTTGTTCAGACAGGTGAGGTACTGGCGGTTGTGCCCGTCGAACGTCAGGTACAGCCGGTCCTTCCACACCACCGGGGAGGACGCCGGCGCCCGCCAGTGATCGACGTGGATGTCCGTCCGCTCCCAGATCGGCTTGCCGGTGGCCGTGTCCAGGCAGACGGTGCCGTAGGTGCCGAAGTGGAAGTACCCGCGGCCGTCCTCCAGGAACGGGGTGCAGGAGGCGTAGGTGTTGTACTTCCGCATGTCCGGCAGCGGCGTCTTCTTCGGGTCCGGGGCGAACAGCTTCAGGTCGTGGACGACCTTGCCCGACTTCAGATCGACGCACACGGCGAACAGCTCGGTGCCGTCCTCCTTCGCCGTCGTCACCCACACCCGGTTCCCCCACACCACCGGCGACGACCACCCCTTATCGTGGATCGGCACCTTCCACCGCACGTTGGTCATCTCGTCGAACGTGGTCGGGACGCCTTTCGCGGTGCTGTGCCCGTCGCCGGTCGGCCCGCGGTACGTCGGCCAGTGGTCGGCGCGGGTGACGGGGGCGAGCAGGAGTAGGGTGAGGATCGCCAGGCGCATCGGGATGGGTTCCGGGGTGGGAGCGGACGGGTGCAGTTTACCGGAACCACCGCCCCGCCTGCTACACTCTCCTCATGACCCGCGACGAACTGGCGACGAAATACCTGGACCAACTGCCGTACCCGCCGTACCCGGTGCAGGAGGAGGCGCTGCTGGCGTGGTTCACGTCCGAGCAGGGGGTGCTGGTGTGCGCCCCGACCGGCACCGGCAAGACGATGATCGCCCAGGCGGCGCTGTTCGAGGCCCTGCACACGAATACGGTGGCGTACTACACCACCCCGCTCATCGCGCTCACCGAGCAGAAGTTCCAGGAGATGCAGGCATCGGCCGAGCGGTGGGGGTTCCGCCGCGACGACGTGGGCCTGGTGACGGGCAACCGCAAGGTGAACCCGAACGCCCGCGTTCTGGTGGTGGTGGCCGAAATCCTGCTCAACCGCCTGCTGCACCAAGATGGGTTCGACTTCTCGCATGTGTCGGCGGTGGTGATGGACGAGTTCCACAGCTTCGCCGACCCGGAACGCGGGATCGTGTGGGAGCTGTCGCTAAACATGCTGCCCAAGCACGTCCGCCTGCTGCTGCTGAGCGCGACGGTGGGGAACTCGATGGAGTTCCTGAACTGGCTGGACCGCATGCACGGCCGTAAGCTGGAACTGGCCGAGGGCCGCGAGCGGAAGGTGCCGCTGACGTACCGCTGGGTGCCGGACGAGTTCCTGAACGATTTGTTGGTGGACATGGCGAAGGGGGACGATGCGAGCCGCAAGGTGCCAGCGCTGGTGTTCGCGTTCAACCGCGACGAGTGCTGGAGTATCGCCGAGCAACTGAAAGGGCTGGACCTGATGACGGGCGGGCAGAAGACCGCGCTGAACGCCCAGTGCGACAAGCTGGAGTGGCCGCACGGGGTCGGGCCGAAGCTGAAGCAGATGCTGCGGCGGGGGGTCGGCGTCCACCACGCCGGGCTGCTGCCGAAGTACCGGCGGGTGGTGGAAGACCTGTTCGAGCAGAAGCTGCTGAGCGTGGCCCTGTGTACCGAGACGCTGGCGTCGGGGATCAACCTGCCGGCCCGCTCGGTCGTGCTCACCAGTCTGGTGAAGGGGCCGTTCGGCAAGGAGAAGGTGATCGACCCGAGTTCGGCACACCAGATCTTCGGCCGGGCCGGTCGCCCGCAGTTCGACACGGAGGGGTTCGTTTACGCCGTGCCGCACGATGACGACATCCGCCTGGTGAAGTGGAAACGGCAGTACGACCAGATTCCGGAGACCACGAAAGACCCCGGCCTGATCAAGCAGAAGAAGTCGCTGTTGAAGAAGAAGCCGACGCGGAACAACCAGCGGAAGTACTGGACCGAAGGCGACTTCGACAAGCTGAAGGCCGCCCCGCCGGCCCGGTTGTACAGCAAAGGCCCGCTGCCGTGGCGGCTGCTGGCGTACCTGCTCAAGGTGTCGCCGGACGTGGAAAAAATCCGCACGGTGGTGAAGAAGCGGCTGCTCGACCAGCCGCGGATCGAAGCCGGGATGAAGCAACTCGACCGCATGCTGATGATCCTGCACGAGCGGGAGTTCGTGCGGTTGGAACCGGAACCGCCACCGGCGGAAGACCCCACCCCCCAACCCCCTCCCCGAACCGGAGAGGGGGAGAAAAGCCTCTTACTCCCCCCCCTCCGGTTCGGAGAGGGGGGGGCCGGGGGGGGGTGAGGTCGTCCGATACTCCCCCACCCACGCCCACCCGACGGACAAGCTCGACCAACTCCTCGCGTTCCGGGCCGTCCATCCGCTGTACGGCGCGTTCCTGATCGAGCACCTCGGCCTCGCCAGCCGGGACGAGCGGGTGCAGATCTTCGAGAGCGTGCTGGAACTGCCCCGCCCGCTGCTCAAGTTCGTCCGCGTGCCGTGGGAGATGACCCCCGGCCCGCTGCAAACCGAACGCCTCGACGCGGAACTGCTCCGCCGCGGCCTCATCAAGCCGGTGCTACCGAAGGTAGAGGGTGAGGAAGAGGAGGAAGACGAGTTCATCCCGTGGGAGGACCGCCCGCCGGTGCTGGCGGACAAGGTGCGGCTGCTGTTCGACGCCACCCACCCGGACGTGCTGGACGTGAACACGACCGCGGTGTGGGCGGCCGGCGAGGTGCTGGAGTTCGGCGGCAACTTCAACAAGTACATCACGCACAAGGATCTGGCGAAGCAGGAGGGGATCATCTTCCGCCACCTGCTGCGGATGATCCTGCTGACCGAGGAGTTCGCCGGGTTGACCCCGCCGGGGGTCGAGCCGGCGGCGTGGCAGGCGGAGCTGAAGGACATCGCCGACAAGTTAACGGAAGCGTGCCGACAGGTGGACCCGACCAGCACCGAGGAGACGATCAAAAAGGCGCACGAGAAGGTGGACGTGGTGGCAGGAGAGGTGGCGGTGCCTACCCCGCCGCCGGAACCCGCACCGGATCAGCCGCCCGCCGAAGACCCGGCCGACGCCTTTGGCGCTGGTCTGAGTTAGCCCGACGCGCCAGCGAGGGGCGAACCACCCGGCCCTCGCTGGCGCGTCGGGCTAACTTCGCCAGCGGCACACCGATTGCAACAACCACTACCATGTCCACCCTCGTTCCCATCCCGCCCCCGCCGCCGGACCAGCCGGTCGGCGAGTACATTCCCCGCGAACTGGTCGGTGCGCACCGGGATCTGGAAAACGTGCGGGCGCTCGCCAAACTGCTCGACTCGGCGGTGGAGATCCCTGGCACCAAGTTCCGCATCGGGCTGGACGTCCTGATCGGGCTGTTCCCGGTGGTCGGCGACGTGATCGCCATGGCCATCGGCGGGTACATCGTCACCACCGCCGCCCGGCTGGGGGTGCCGAAGGCGGTGCTCGCCCGCATGCTGCTGAACATCGGTACGGATGCGGCGGCCGGGTCGGTGCCGCTGGTCGGGGACGTGCTGGATGCGGCATGGCGGGCGAACGTCAAGAACGCCCGCCTGCTGGAACAGGCCGTCGTCGACCCGAAGCGGGCCGGCCGGTCGAGCACCTGGGTGGTCGTCGGAATGGTGGCGGCGGTGGTCGCCATCGCCGCCGCCGGCATCGCGCTGACCGTGGTCCTCGCCAAGCTGCTGTGGAACGCGCTCGGCTGACGGCAGTCTGGCTACTTCTTCGGCGGCATCGGGTCGCCCGGCTTCGGCTGCTGGCCGGGGAACACCTGCGGCAGCGAGTCGATTGCCGGCAGCTTCTTCTGCTTTAACCCCTCGAACTTCTCGTCCAACTTCTGGGGCATCACCATCACCAGCGCGTCGTCCCGCAACAGCCCGCCGAAGTAGTCGCGGAGTTGCTTCGGCTCGTGGAAATCCTCGAGTACACACAGCATCAGCTTCTCGTCGCCGATCAGCTTCTTCCACACGTCTCTCGACTTCTTCTCCCCAGCCACGTCGTACACCTCCACCTCGTCGGTGCCCACGCTCAGCGGGTCGAGCACCACGTCGTAACTGTCGTGGACGTGGGCCGGCTGCCCCTTGGCGTCGGTCAGCTTCAGGAACCGGCCGACCGGCCGCCGCATCCGCACGCTCAGCTTGTCGTCCCCGTCGAACGACACCAGCACCTGGCACGAGTGCAGCGGCTGGCTGAACCGCCTCCAGGCGTCGTCCTGCTTCGCCACCGGCGGGGCCTTTGGGGCTAGTGGCGGCGCTTTCGGCGGGGCTTGCCCCCACGCGACCGCCGCCAAGGTCAGCCCGCCGGCGGCCAACACCGCCAGCAGTTTCGTCAGCTTCGGGGTCGTGAACATGGTTCGTGTCACCTCGTTCGCCAGGGTGTGAATGACGGGTGATATGGCGGCCGGATCGAACACCACCGCCGCGGATGCGGATTCGCCGAACAGAGTCGCCACCAGCCCGCCGGACACGCTCAGACCGTACCGGCGGAGCCGCTTCGCCAGTTGCTCCCGCCCGCGGGCCAGCCTGCTGGCGACGGTGCCCGCCGGGATGCCGAGTTCCCGCCCCGCGTCCGCGATCGTCCGCCCCTCCAGGTCGCACAGCACGATCACCCCGCGGGAGGCGGCGGGCAGCTTCGCCAGCTCGGCGTGCAGCAGTTCGGCGAAGTCGGTCGCCACCGCCTCGGGCGGGCGGGGGGGCACGTCCGATTCGCGTTTCTGCCGCCGGGTCCGCGTCTGCCGGGCTTTCAGTGCCACGTTGTGGGCGACACCGAACAGCCAGTTCGCCAGCCCGTTCCGGTCGCGGACGGCCGCCGCCTTGCGGACCAGCACCAGGAACGTGGCCTGGGTGGCGTCGTCCGCGTCGGCGTCGTTCCGCAGCACCCGCCGGCACACGGTCCGCACCATCCCGCCGTGCCGCCGCACCAGCGCGGCGAACGCGGTCTCGTCCTGCTCGCGGACGTACCGGGCGAGCAACTCGCCGTCCGGGGTGTCGTCCGGGGCGAGGCGGCGGAGGACGGTGGTGATGGTCCGGGTCGGCATCCGCCAGGTACTTCCCGCGGGTGGGTGGGGTTATCCGCGATTCTGGTAGGTGCCGCTCGGCTTGCGGCACCTACGAAAGCGCCCACTTCAGCGTCGCGGCAGCGGCCTGCGGGTCGTCGGCGGTGGCGACGGCGGAGCTGACGGCGATGCGGCGGCCGCCGGCGGCGACCACCGCGGCCACGTTACCCGGCCCGATGCCGCCGAGTGCGAACGCCGGTAGGGTCGTTTCGGCCGTCGCCTCGCGGACGAAGTCCAGGCCGGGGAAGTGGTCGAACGACTTGGTGTTTGACGGGAACGTCGGCCCGACGCCGAGGTAGTCCGCCCCGTCCAGCACCGCCCGCCGTACCTGCTCGATGGTGTGCGTGCTGACGCCGATCAGCACGTCCGGCCCGACGATCCGCCGGGCTGCCGCCACCGGCAGATCGTCTTGCCCCAGGTGAACCCCGTCCGCGCCGACCAGCTTGGCGATGTCCGGCCGGTCGTTCACCACGAACAGCACGCCGGCGTCGCGGGTCCACTTCCGCATCCGGGCGGCCCGGTCGATCAGCTCGCGGTCGGTCAGGGTCTTCTCGCGAAGCTGGAACACGTCCGCCCCGCCCTCGGCCGCCTGTTGAATCGTCCAGTCGAGCGCCGCCGCACACTGCGACCCGGTGAGCAGCACATACAGCCGGGCGTCGGCCAGCCGCGTCCGGGCGTTCCCGCCGCGGAGTACGGCCCGTTCCAGGGTGTACGTCTCGTACCGGATGGCCTCCACCGCCCGGGCGAAGTCCCCGCTCAGCACCTTGCCGAACTCCTCCGCCGACCGCAGCGACTCCTGCAACCGCTTCAGGTTCACCGCCGCCACCTGCCCCGCCGACCCGCGGGTGTACTCGCTGCTGACGGTGATCTCGGTGCCCACGTCGTTCGGCGTGTCGCGGGCGGCCAGCAGGGTGGCCGCGGACAGCAGGCCGGTGGCCTCGGCCAGCCGGTGCCGGACCGCCTTGAACTGCTCGGTCAGCAGGCGGTCGTTCAGGGTGAACCGGGCGTAGTCGTCGAGCACCCGCAGGGCCTCCCGCCCGCGGTTCAGGTTGGCGTCAACAATTCGCGCCGCCTCGCTCACCTCCGGCGAGTCGGAGACGACGAACTCGGGTGGGGGGGCCGGGGTCGCGGCGAACACTTCGGGCGATCCGCTCGGTTCCGCCGCCGGCCGGAGCAGCGCCTCGACTCGGGGCACCGCCAGCCCCAGCCCGGCGATCAGGGTGGTGAACCGGGTGTCGGCAATCAGGACGGACAGGAGCAGGAAATCGGTGGTGAGCAGCGGATCGTGCCGGAGTGCGATGGACCGCTCGCGGGCCGTGCGGTATAGCTCATCTGGCGGCGGGGCGGGCGGGGTGGTGTCGGCCACCCGGCGAACTGCCTCGCGGAACGGGTCCAGAGTCACCCCGGCTCGTTCCAGCACCGCCGCCGGTCGCCCGTCCTCGTCCTCAGTCAGCGCGAGTACCCAGTGGGCCAGCCGCACCGCAGCCGGGTCGCCGGCGCTCCGCACCGCCGCGTCATGAGCGCGTTCCACCGCCGGGCTGGTTTCGTACATCCGCTACCCCCGCATTCGCGGCAAACTCCCCCACGTCCATCTTATCCAGCCGCCGCCGCCGCCCCCGGTTGCGGACTCGCAACCCGCACAGGCGGACCAACCGGCTCACCGCGGCGGACTGTGAAAATGGAAAGTCGATTCGTCGTGCAACGCCCCTCGCGGTCCCGTCGATGGGAATGGCAGACCGCGGAGCAGGACGCTCCGTGCCCCGACCGAGGAGCGGTCCGTCATGCCAGCCCAGGCCTTGTCGCACGTCCGCCGCAGCGTTTGGATCGCGGCCGTGCTTTGCGCGTTCGGTGTCGCCCCCGCCTCGGAACCGGGGTCGGCGCCGCTTCCCGAAATCCCCCCGCTGCCGAAAACGCTGGTGACCACCCGCGTTAAGCAGGAGCCGAAGAAAAGCGAGAGCGGGCAGCCGGCGAACGGCAAGAAGAATGGGGACGACAAGCCGGCGTGGAAGGCGTGGGTGCCGCCGGGGCAGAAGCTGACGTTGGCGCAGTGCTTGCAGATCGGGGCGGAGAACCACCCGGCGGTGCGGGCGGCGACGGCCAGCCTGGCGGCGACCGAGCGCGGGTACCTGGCCCTGCACAACCTGCCGCGGATCGCCGAGTTCGTCACCCCCGACCTGTGCGTGCGGAAGCAGCAGGCCCAGCGGGGGGTTACGGCGGCGGCGGCCGAGGTGATGAAGGCCCGGCAGGAGAACGCCTACGACGTCACCCGGCTGTACTTCGACTACGTGTACGCCTCCCAGCAGGAACAGACGGCGTCCGAGGTGGTCGAGCAGATGGAGCTGTTCTACAAGCAGGCCCAGGAGTACCTGAAGCTGGATCTGCCGCCGAACCCGCAGGTGAAGGTGAACGAGTTCACCCTGGGCACGCTCGACGCGCTGATCGGTCAGGTGCGGGATTTGCGGGGGACGGCGAGTACCGGGCGGAAGCGGGCGCTGAACGCCCTGCAAGAGGCGATGGGGGTGGACTACGAGGTGGTGCCGGCGGATGTCGAACTGCCGCTCATCACCGGGGTCGTCACCCAGGAACAGGTGGTGGCCCTGGCGCTCAGCCGGCGGGCGGAGTTGACGCAGGCGGCGATTCTGTTGGAGGTGACCCGGCTGGAAGTGACCGCCCAGGCACTCCAGAAGCGGGGGGTGAAGGTGGACACGTTCGCCAGCGGCAGTGACCTGCACGCCCGGCACCTGCCCGCCCCGATCCGCAACGGCGAGTACCGGCCGGGGGCGGTGGTACCGGAGATGCCCAGCCAGCTGGTCGGGCGGGTGGAGGACCGGGTGGCGCGGGCGTGCGAGTACGTGCGGCGGATGGAGGCGTTGTACGACGGCGCCGCCCGGCTGGTCCGCACCGAGGTGGTGAACGCCTTCCTGGAGTGGGAGGCGGCCACCGAGCAGGTGAAGGACACCCGCGAGCGGCACGAGCGGCAGCAGAAGCTGGTGGAGAAGTCGCGGGCGGCGGCGGCCGCCCGGAACGACCCGGAACTGTTGGTGCAGAACGAGGCCCGCGCCAGCCAGGCCCAGGCGAAGTACGTGGAAGCGGTCCACCGCCAGGTCCGCGCCCTGATCGCGCTCGAACGGGTGACCGGGGGCGGCGTCGTCCCGCCGTTCCCCGGCCGCTAGTCACCGCGTCCGTCATTTCGACGGACCCACACGGGGGGTTGTAATGCGGGTGTTCGCATGCCTTGCGGTTGTCGGCGTGTTCGCCGCGGCGGACGTTCGGGCGGCGGACCCGGCCCCCGGCCAGTTGAAGATCGGCATGCTCTCGGGCATGTTCCGGGATGTGCCGCCGGCCACCCTCCAGGCGCTGGCCAAGCCGTTCGCCGAACTCATGCGGAAGCAGGTCGGGTACACCGGCGACATCGAGGTGCTGGACGACCCGCTCGCCCTGGCCGACCGGCTGAAGGACAAGAAGGTGCAGCTCGGCGTGTTTCACGGGTTCGAGTTCGCGTGGGCGAAGCAGCGGTGCGACGACCTGCTGCCGCTGATCGTCACCCGCCCGCCGGGCGGCAAGGTGCGGGCGATGGTGGTGGTGCTGAAGTCGCACCCGGCGACCACGGTGGCCGACCTGAAGGGGGAGGGGGTTCTCATCCCCCGCGGGGCGAAGGCGCACGCCCTGGCGTTCCTGGACAAGTCGCGGACCGGGCTGGACGAGTCCGTCGCCAAGCCGGCGGCGAAGCCGCTGCAAACTCCCGAGGACGCGCTGAACGCGGTGGCCACCGGGGAGGCGAAGGCGGCGCTGGTCGATGCGGTCGCGCTGGAGGGCTATCAGATCCTCCAGCCGTCGGCGTTCAAAGGGCTGAAAATCCTGCACGAGTCCGAGGAGTTTCCGCCGGCCGTGGTGTGCTACCGCAAGGGCACGTTGACCGACGACGAGGTGACGCGGATTCGCACCGGGATGACCGCGGCGACCAAAACGGCGTCGGGCAAGATGCTGATGACGCTGTGGAACCTGAAGGGGTTCGACGAGCCGCCGGCCGACTACCAGACCGCCCTGGACACCATCCTCAAAGCGTACCCGTGCCCGGCCGAGCCGACCGCCGCCGAGAAGGCGATCAAGGCGATGACCCCCGGCGGGAAGTGACGACCGCCCGCCGAGCCGGTAAAACACACCCCCGCTCCGGCGGGGGTTTTTCGTTGCGGGCCTGGCGAGCCGGGTCGCGTGAGCGACCGGTTTTCCACAACTGGTCGCTCACGCGACCCGACTCGCCGGATGAACAACCGACCTGATGTTGCCCGGCCCGATCGGGTATCGTTTCTATACTTCCGTCCATTGTCCGACCGAGGCGTGTGTTCATGGCGGGGTCCATCCAGACGGTGTCGATTTCGACCGAGGTGCGGGCGCGGTTCCTGCGGTACGCCATGTCCGTGGTGACCGGGCGGGCGCTGCCCGACGTGCGGGACGGGTTGAAGCCGGTGCAGCGGCGGATCCTGTACGGCATGTACCACGACATGAACCTGACCGCCGACCGCAAGGCGGCTAAGTCGGCCCAGATTGTCGGCAAAGTGATGGGCGACTACCACCCGCACGGGGACGGGGCGTTGTACGACGCGATGGTGCGGCTGGCCCAGAACTGGGTGATGCGGGTGCCGCTGGTGGACGGGCAGGGTAACTTCGGCAGCGTGGACGGCGACCCGCCGGCCGCCCACCGCTACACCGAGGCCAAGCTCAGCCGCGCGGCCGAACTGCTGCTCACCGAACTCGACCAGGAGACGGTCGATACGCGGGAGAACTACACCGGCACCAAGCAGGAGCCGGTGGTGCTGCCGGCCCAGTTCCCCAACCTGCTGGTGAACGGCACCTCCGGGATTGCGGTCGGCATGGCGACCAGCATCCCGCCGCACAACCTGGGCGAGGTGCTGCGGGCGTGCGTGTTCCTGATCGACAACCCGGACGCCAGCGTCGCCCAACTGCTCGACCGGGTGAAGGGACCGGACTTCCCGCTCGGCGGCAAAATCCTGGCCGACCGGACCACCCTGCGAACCATTTACGAAACCGGCCGCGGCAGCATCAAGGTGCAGGGCGAGTGGAAACTGGAAGACCTCGGCCGCGGGCGGCAGCAGATCGTTATCACGTCCATCCCCTACGGGGTGGACAAGGGGCAGTTGGAGAACGTGATCGGCGGGCTGATCGAGTCGAAGAAGGTGCCGCAGCTCACCGGCCAGAGCAACGAGAGCAACGAGAAGGAGGGCATGCGGATCGTGCTGGACGTGCGGCCCGGCACCGACCCGAACGTGGTGATGGCGTACCTGTACAAGCACACCGAGTTGCAGCGGAGCGTGTCGTACAACGTCACCGCCCTGGTGCCGAGCGACGACGGGCGGACGCTGCTGCCGAAGGACGGGTTGAGCCTGCGGGAACTGCTGCAACACTTCCTCGACTTCCGGCTGGTGACGGTGCGGCGGCGGTTCGAGTACCAACTGCGGGTGCTGAAGCGGCGGATTCACATCCTGGAAGGATTCGCCGTCATCTTCAACGCCCTGGACCGGGCGATCAAGATCATCCGCACCAGCAGCGGCAAGCCGGACGCGGCGGCGAAGCTGATGAAGGAGTTCGGCCTGGACGTCGAGCAGGTGACGGCCATCCTGGACGCGCAGCTGTACAAGATCGCCCAGATGGAAATCCAGAAGATCCTGGAGGAGCTACAGGAGAAGCAGGCGGAGGCGGGGCGGATCGAAGCCCTGCTGAAATCGCAGAAGAAGCTGTGGGGGGTGATCCGCGGCGAGCTGGAGGCGCTGGCCGACTCCCCGCTGGCGGTGCGGCGGAAGACGCGGATGGCGTCCGACGAGGACGTGCTGGAGTTCGACGAGCAGGCGTACATCGTGAAGGAGAACGCGAACGTGGTGCTCACCCGCGACGGGTGGATCAAGCGGGTCGGGCGGCTGAACAGCGTGGACAGCACGCGGGTGCGGGAGGGCGACGAGGTGATCGCCGTCGTCCCCGGCAGCACGCTGGACAACGTGATCCTGTTCGCCGACGACGGCACCGCGTACACGATGCGGATCAACGAGGTGCCGGCCAGCACCGGGTACGGCGAGCCGGTGACCAAGTTCTTCAAGCTGGACGACGGGGTGAAGGTGATCGCCGCCGTGTCCACCGACCCGCGGTTCACCCCGGCCGACCGCTCGGCGAAGGGCAAGGACCCTGGTGGCCCGCTGCTGCTGGTGGGCACGTCGAACGGGTACGTCCTGCGGCTACCCCTCACCGCGTACCGCGCCGAATCGACGAAGGCCGGCCGGCGGTATGCCAAGCCGGACGACGGCGGCAAGGTGGTGCTGGTGAAGGTGGTGGGCGACGAGAGCGGGGTGATGCTGGCCAGCCGGCAGGGGCGGGTGCTGCACTTCCCGATCGACGAGGTGAACGTGCTGGCCGGGGTGGGCAAGGGCGTCATCGGCATCAAGCTGGACGACGGCGACGCCTGCATCGGCGGGGCGCTGGTCGGCACCGGCCGGTTCGAGAAGCTGGTGGTGGACACGGAGAGCGGGAAGACGCAGGACTTCGGCATCGGCGCGTACCCGCCGGTCGGCCGCGGCGGGAAGGGGGAGAAGCCCGGCGCCCGGACGAAGTTCGAGCGGGTGGTGCCACCGGAGATCCAACTGGTGAACTGGGACGAGGTGGAGGGCAAGAAGCCGAGTAAGAACGGGCACGCGAACGGGGAGTGAGCATGGACGCGCCGACGGCGGACGAACTGAGGGCGAACCCTGTTGTGCAGGCGGCGTTCGCCGCGGCCTGGGCGGACTCATTCCCCGACGACCCGGATCTGCGGCACGAGGAGGGCGGGTACATTTACATGAACCCGACGACGGGCGACGTGATCATTCGGCGAGTGCCTCCCGGCACCCGAAACACTCTCGACATGACGCACCCGCCGATCGTACCAAACGCCTTCCTCGTGGCGACGTACCACACTCACCCGACACCTCCGTCGGGTGCGATCACGGCCGAGCCGAGTGATGACGACCATCAACTCGCGTACGGTTCAGGCATGCCTTGGTTTGTGATCTCCCACGAAGGAGTCTTCGTGACCGGCCCCGATCAGCGTGACGGCGGCTTCTCCGGTCCACCCGGCTACCCATATTAAGGGCATCGCATGACGACCGCTGTTGTTGCCCCGGCCGTTTCGAGTGATCAGGCACTCCGCATCGCTCAGGCGGACGGCATCCTCGCTTACGGCGACCTGACGCGATTCCGTGTCGAGATCACGCTCGAAGTTGATGGCTGGCATGTGAAGCACTTCATCCAGCAACGGAACGGGTCGCGGATCGCCGGCGGCGGTCCGCACTACGTGATCGATGCCACCACGGGCGCGATCGTCAGCAAGACGTACTACCAGTAACCGAGAACCGAGACCTCAACCCATGACCGCACTCGCACCCGCGAAAGCGTCCCGATACACCACCGACGAGTTGACCGCCCTGGAGGGGCTGGAGCCGGTCCGCGTGCGGCCGGCCATGTACATCGGCGGGGTGGACGCCAAGGGCCTGCACCACCTGGTGTGGGAGATCGTGGACAACTCGGTGGACGAGTACCTGAACGGGTACGCCGACCACATCGCCGTCACTTTGCACAAGGGCGGCGACAGCATCACCGTGCAGGACAACGGCCGCGGCATCCCCGTGGACACGCACCCGAAGTTCAAGATTTCGGGCCTGGAGTTGGTGCTGACGAAGCTGCACGCCGGCGGCAAGTTCAACAACAAGGACACCAACTACTTCTACAGCGGCGGGCTGCACGGGGTCGGGGCGAGCGTGGTGAACGCGCTGTCGAAGAAGCTGATCGCCACCGTGCGGAAGGACGGGTACGAGTACCAGCAGACGTTCTCGAAGGGCATCCCGCAGGGGAAGCTGGAGAAGCTCGGGCCGTTCCGCGGGCACGGCACGGGCATCTTCTTCCAGCCGGACGACTCCATCTTCAAGACCACCAAGTTCGACGCCGAGACCATCCGCCACCGGCTGGAGGACATGTCGTACATCCACGCCGGGCTGAAGATCACGTTCAAGAACGAGATCACCGGCGAGACGCTCGACCTGTCGCACCCCGAGGGCATCCCGCAGTTCCTCGCCAAGCTGGTGACGGACGGGCAGAAGGCCCCCGTGACGGAAACCGTGTTCCACGTCAAGCGGGACACCGAAGACCGCATGGAGGTGGCGCTCCAGTGGACGGAATCGACGGACGAGACCATCCGCAGCTACGTGAACGGCATCCGCACGCCGAACGGCGGCACGCACGAGAACGGGCTGAAGGCGGCGATCCGCAAGGCGGTGAACAACTACATCGACACGCACGAGGAGGCGAAGCGGGGGGCGAAGGGGCTGAAGATCACCGCCGAGGACATCCGCGAGGGGATCGTGGCGGTGGTGTCGGTGTTCGTTCAGAACCCGGAGTTCGAGGGGCAGACGAAGCAGCGGCTGAACAACTCGGAGACGGACGCCAAGGTGGACGGGTTCGTGCGGGCGGCGCTGGAGACGTGGCTGAACGGCAACCGCAGCGTGGCCGACGCGGTGGTCGGGCGGATCATCCTGGCGGCCAAGGCCCGCGAGGCCAGCCGGGCGGCGGTGGAGGTCACCCGCAAGACGGCCGGCAGCCGCCGCACGTCCCTGCCCGGCAAGCTGGCCGACTGCAAGTCCCGCGAGCTGGGCGACAGCGAGCTGTTCATCGTCGAAGGCGACTCGGCCGGCGGCAGCGCCAAGCAGGGGCGGAACAACACCTGCCAGGCCATCCTGCCGCTGCGGGGCAAAATCCTGAACGGCGAGGACCTGCCGACGGTGAAGGTGCTCCAGAACCAGGAGCTGGCTGACCTGACCAACGCCATCGGCACCGGGGCGGGCGACAAGTTCCGGTACGAGGGGCTGCGGTACGGCAAGATCGTCCTGCTCATGGACGCCGACGCCGACGGGCACCACATCAGCACCCTGCTGCTCGACTTCTTCTTCCGCCACATGCCGGAGCTGGTCCGCAAGGGGCACGTGTACCTGGCCCAGCCGCCGCTGTACCGCATCGACATCGGCAAGGAGACGTTCTGGGCGCGGGACGACGAGCACAAGGAGGAGATCCTGGGCGCCAAGCGGGCGAACGCCAAGCCGGACATCACCCGGTTCAAGGGGCTGGGCGAGATGGACGCGAAGGTGCTGTTCCAGACGACGCTCGACCCGCGGAACCGGGTGCTGCTGAAGGTGGAGGTGGACAGCAACCTGGAGGCGAACGACGCCTTCCGCGAGCTGCTCGGCAAGGAGGCCGACGCCCGGTATCGGTTCATCATGGAGAAGGCGGACCAGGCGGTGGCCGAGGATTTGGACGTGTGACGCGGGTCGCGCAACGCCGCGAGCGGCGGGTTTGCCCCGCTCGCGGCGTTGCGCGACGACTTAGAACCCGCTGGCGTAGTACGCCGGGTTGCGGGCCTGGGCGGTGCGGCCGAAGAAGTACGCCAGCCGCACCCCCACCTGCCAGTCATACGTCCGGTTCGGCCGGTTGAGCAGCGGCACCGACGCCCCGACCGACAGGTTCAGGTTGTCGCCGATCTGGGTCAGGAAGCCGGCCGTCATGTTCAGTTCGGTACTCCCGATGGCGGTCACGGTCAGCCCCTCGCGGGCCGTGCGGTTCCCCACCTCGTCGATCAGCCGGTCCTGGGCGATCGTCTGGTTGTAGTGCAGTTCCACGAACGGGGCGAACCCGCGGAGGGTGCCCGTCTGCCGCTGCACCAGCCAGTACCCGAGCTGCCCGTCCACGCACACGATCGGCAGGTCCCAGATGCGGGCCGACCCACTGCCGCCGAACACGTCCGGGTTCCACCGCAGCTCGCCGCCGGACGTGTCGAAGTTGACCGACGCCCACGTCTGGGCGAACACCCGCGCGGTCGGGGTGAACAGGATGCCGACGAACGGCTCCACCTGCACCGACTCGTTCTTGAAGCTGTACAGCAGCTGGCCGTCGATCGAGTTCACCGTCTGGTCGTCGGCCGTCGGCAGCGTGACCGCCACCCCGGTACTCAGGTACATGAACTGGTTCTGCACCCACAGCCGCTTGAACGCGAACCGCAGGTTGCCTAGCTCGGCGTCCTTCAGCTCCGCCCCCTGGGTGTACGTGCTGGCCAGGGTGCCGGCGAACGGCAGGCGGAACTCGGCCGACCACAGCCCGTCGCGGAACGTCTTCTCCACCCCGAACTGGTAGCGGTTCACCCCCACCCCGGCGGCGGTGAACGGCACGTCGCCGAACGAGTCGTAGGTGAAGATCAGGCGGTCGCGGGGGATCGGGCTGTTGTCCTCGGACATCTTGATCCGCCCGACCGAGCTGCCCGAGCCGGGCAGGGCCAGCACCGACTCGCCCCGCAGGATGGCCGAGTAGGTGACGAGCGAGGCGGTGAGGGCGGCGTCCGTCACCTCGGCGGTCAGGCCGGGGATGGTCAGCCCGCCGGTGGCGTTCCGGATGCTGCCGTTCAGCCGCCCGGCGATGGCCACCAGCTGCGCCCGCTGGGCCGGGCTGAGGCGGTTCAGTTGCCGCACCTGTTCGGCCGTCAGCGGGGTGGTGGAGATGAGCGTCTGGATGGCGGCGGCGCCGAACGCCCGGTCGTCGGCGGACAGCACCCCGGACGCGCCGACCAGTTGGGTGTAGCTCAGGTCGTCGCCGGAGAACGCGGCCGTCCCCTGGCTGTACAGCAGCCGCGTCTCCGGCTCCAGCAGCCGCACGTTCAGCCGCGAGTTGACGCCGGCCGGTAGCGGGCCGTTCGGGTTGACGACCACCCCGTTCGACGCCCGCCCGACCACCGGGAAGGCGGCGTCCGCCCGCACCGTGTACGACAGCCGCAGCGCCCGCGCGCCGATGATGTCGCCGAACAGGTTGGCGTTGTACGCGCGGGCGGTGAGGGTGCCGGCCTCGCTCGCGCGGGCGAAGTCGCCGGCCGCCAGGGAGTCGGCCAGCGGGTTGGACGCCGGTGGGGTGGTCGGCGGCTGGGTCGGGTCGGTGCCGGTCGGCGGGGTGCCGGTCGGGGGCATTCCCGTGGGCGGCATGGTGGTCGGCGGCATTCCCGGCATGAGCGGGGCGACGGGGACCGTGCCCAGCGGCATCGCCGGCGGGCACGCCACCACCGGCGGGGCGTACAGCGGGGCGACCAGCCGCCGCTTCGGCCCGAACCCGCCCGCCGGGATGATGTCGTCGGCGACCGCCGCCTGTCCGGCCAGCGCCGCCGCGGAGAGGGTGAACAGCAGCCGACGCATGGGACGTCCTCAGCCGGGACCACGGGAACAGTCCGAGTTGCCCGTGTTATCGGCACGACCCATCCGCCCGGTCTATTCAATCTCGTGGATAATCTTCCCCCCGTCCCCCACCCCCAGCTTCACCCCAGCCACCCCCCGCCCCTCGGCCTGCCGGGCCAGCACGTCCAACGCGATCTGCGGCAGCACCTGCATGGTCAGGATGTGGTCCACGTTCCGCGCGCCGCTCTCCACCTCCTTGCACCGGGCGGCCAGCGCGTCCACCACCGCCGGCTCGTAGGCGAACGTGGCCTTGTGGTTCAGTCGCAGTTGGTCGCCCACCTTCTTCAGCCGCATCTCGATGATCTTCTTCAGCACGGCGTCGGACAGCGGGAAGTACGGCACCACCGCCATCCGCCCGAGCAGGGCCGGCTTGAACGACTTGAGCAGGTCCGGCCGCAGCATCTCGGCCAGCCCGGTGGCGTCCGGGGCGGTGTCCGGGTCGGCCATCGCCTTCATGACCGTGTCCGTGCCCACGTTGCTCGTCAGCAGGATGATGGTGTTCTTGAAGTTCACCTCGATGCCCCGGCTGTCGGACAGCACCCCCTTGTCGAACACCTGGTAGAAGATCTCCTGCACCGACGGGTGGCTCTTCTCCACCTCGTCGAGCAGCACCACGCTGTACGGCCGGCGGCGGACGGCCTCGGTCAGCACCCCGCCCTCGCCGCTCCCCTCGTACCCCCGCGGCGAGCCGATGAGCTGGCTCACCTTGTACTCCTCCTTGAACTCGCTCATGTTCACGATCACCATGTTGCGGTCGCCGCCGTACAGCAGGTCGGCCAGCGCCATCGCCGTCTCCGTCTTGCCCACCCCGCTCGGGCCGACCAGCAGGAACACGCCGATCGGCCGCTTCGGGTCGCCCAGTTCCGCCCGGCTGGTCTGGATCCGCTGGGCGATGGCGTGCAGCGCGTGGTCCTGGCCGACCACCCGCTCGTTCAGCTTGTCCTTCAGCTTCAGCAGCGTCTCGATCTCGTTCCGCACCATCTTGCCGATGGGGATGCCGGTCCACGAGCCGACGATCTGCGTCACCGCCGCCCCGTCCACCACCGGCATGACCAGCGGGTTCTCGCCCTGCATCCGCTCCAGCTCGCCCCGCAGGCGGATCACCTCCGCCTTGCCCTTCTCGGCGTCCGCCCCGGTCGCCTTCTCGGTCGTGTCCAGTTGCTTCTGGATGGCCGCCACCAGGTCCCGCTCCTTCTTCAGCCGCTCGTCCAGCTCGCCCTTCTGCTTCTCCGCCTCCGCCTTGCGGTCCGTCAGCTCCTGGAGCCGGGCGGTGTGGTCGCCCCAGCCGGTGTTCTCCTTCTCCAGCGCGGCGATCTCGATGCCCAGGTGTTCGATCTCGCGGATCACGTCGTCCAGCGCCGCCGGCGTCGCCCCCTGGCTCAGCTTCACCCGCGCCGACGCCGTGTCGAGCAAACTCACCGCCTTGTCCGGCAGTTGCCTTTCGGGGAGATACCGAATGCCCAGCTTCACCGCCTCGGACACCGCCTCGTCCAGGATGCGGACCTTGTGGTGCTTCTCCATCACCTCGGCGACGGCCCGCAACATGCGGATCGCCTTGTGTTCGTCCGGCTCGTCCACCCGCACCTCCTGGAACCGCCGCTTGAGCGCCGGGTCGCCCTCGAAGTGCTTCTTGTACTCGTCGAACGTGGTGGCCGCGATCGTCCGCAGTTCGCCGCGGGCCAGGGCCGGCTTGAGCAGGTTGGCCGCGTCCCCCTGGCCGGCCTGCCCGCCCGCCCCGATGAGCGTGTGCGCCTCGTCGATGAAAAGGATGATCGGCGTGGCCGACTGCTTCACCTCCTGGATGACCGACTTCAGCCGGTTCTCGAACTCGCCCTTCACCCCGGCCCCGGCTTGCAGCAGGCCGAGGTCGAGGGTGCGAAGCGACACGTTCTTCAGCGGCTCGGGCACGTCGCCCTGGCAGATGCGGAGGGCCAGCCCTTCCACCACCGCCGTCTTGCCGACGCCCGCTTCCCCGGTGAGGATCGGGTTGTTCTGCCGACGGCGGGTGAGGATGTCGATCACCTGGCGGATCTCGGCATCGCGGCCCAGAATGCGGTCGATCTTGCCGGACTTCGCCTGGGCGGTCAGGTCGGTGGTGAACTGGTCCAGGGCCGGGGTCTTCGAGTGGGCAGACGGGGCGGGGGCGCCGTCCGGCCCGGTGGCCGACGGCTGCGTCGCCGCCGCCTCCGCCTCGTACTGGTTCTCCTCCGAGTTCACCCGCGGCAGCAGCTCCTTCATCTCCTTGAACAGCTTGTCCTCGGACAGCTTGCCCAGTTCCGGCGACGACCCCTTCACCCGCAGGGCCAGCACCCGGTCGGAGAGGGCGGCGACCAGCAGGTGGGCGGAGCGGACGAGCGGGGCGCCGCACTCCAGCGACCCGAACACCCACGCCTCGCGGGTCAGGTCGAGGGTTTCGACCGACAGGTCCGGGGCGCGGCCGTTGCCGGTCTTGAACTTGTTCAGGGCGGCGGTGAGTTCGGCCCGCACCCGGTTCGGGTCGATGTTGTACTGGCGGCAGACGGCGGTCAGGTCGTTGCCCGGCTGCTCGAACAGCTTGATCAGCCAGTGCTCCACCTCGACGTGGTAGTGGGTCTTCGACAGGCACAGCCCGGCCGCCCCTTCGAGGGCGCGGCGGCAGGACTGGTTCAGCTTGTCGAACAGGTTGCGGGGGTTGATCGAGGGCATGGAAGGGGTCCCGTGGCGAGTGGCCCCGGTGTTATACGAACGGCGGGCGGATTATCGCAGGAGGCAGGCCAGCGGAATTGTTCTTGACACCGGCGAGTGATCGGTTAACTTCAATCCAGCGATCAGGCGTTTCTTGTAGCTCGGCCGAAGTACTCTCGACCATGAGCCGCACCACGAAGCTGTACGCGACGCAACTGGAAGACCGGACCACCCCGGCCAAGTTCACCATCAGCGTACTCAGCCCGCTATCCGGTGACGTGGGCGAGACGGCAGCCACGTTCTCCGGTTCGCTCACCAAGACGAGTGCGGTGACAGTCACGGCGGCCGACGCCACCGCCGCGGTGAAGGCGGCGTTCTCCGGCAGCATCCAGGCGACGCTCGGCGGCACCACCCTCACCCACACGTTCACTTCGTCCGCAGGCACCCCCGGCGACCCGTTCCGCATCGACGTGGACGGCGAGCAGGTACTCATCAGTCTGGAAGACCAGGCCGGGCAACCGGGTTGCGACTGGGACTACAACGACCGGGTGTTTGCGCTGATGGTCCGCCAGACCGGGGCAGCAACCGTTCTTTATTCGGGCACGGCCACCTGGACAGGTCTTGGGCAAACGTCTCTTGTGACCACAACCGTGACGCAGGACAAAGTCGGGTACGAGGGTTTGTACCACTGGAATTACCACGTCGTGAACCAGACGATGACCTCGGGAAGTGCCGGCCTTTCGTACTTCTTCCCGGGGCAGATGGACGAGGGCGGCGTCGGGAACATCTCGAACACCCTCGGGTGGAATGCCACGTTCACCGAGCCGGTGGACGGCAAGCGTGGCATCGCGTGGGTAGATCCGGGCGCGTATGTGGCCGGTCCGGACCTGATGCCCGGTCAATCGGGCGACTTCTCGTTCACCACCCCGCCGACCGGGATCGACGACGCGGTGGGGGCGAACGTGTTCGGCACGGACTACGACGCCGAGTACGCGTTCGGTGGCGGCGGCCAGGCAAAGGTGCCCGAAACTGTGATCCGCTCGGTGACGCTGTGGGGGATGCCGGGGTCGGCACCGAACCCTGTGGGTGGAGTCGCTGGAGCACCCCATGCTGTCATCCTCGGAAACAACCCGAAGGAGGGCGGGGGCAAGCGAATCTTCCCGGAGAAGAACAAGCCGGGCGCGAACTCGCCGGTGTACGACCAGGTGCGAGTCGTCGTGGAACTCTCCCAGCCGCCCACCCAGAACAAGACGGTCAACATGTACCAGTTTGACGTGGACGATCCGTCCACCGATAACTTTTTGACGGATCCGGAGTTTTTGGCCCAAGACAACAAGGGGACGGCAATTGATCAGGGTGCCACCGGAGTTGTAGGTTCGTTCACACTCATAGTTCAGGCAGGAAAGACGACGGCCGACGTACTTCGCCGTGTGTCACCTCACGCGGGAGACAACTACCGTTTCGTTGGCACGATCGACACCATTACCCTCGGTACAGATGTGCGCATTAAGGAGCGCGTTGAGCTAGTTCCTTTCCCCTACTCCCCGATTTGGCCTCCTTTCCCCGCCTCTCTGCTTATCAACGCTGACTTTTACCTCGACTATCGCGACGGTGACAGGGCCGGGGTATACCACAACGGAGGCACTGGAGCAGCAGTAGCGGACAAAGACGATAAGACGGTAAAGTCGCAACTGTTGACCGTGTGGCGGCGACTCCACGTCGAGCGAGACATTATGGGGGCACCGCCGAGCGGAGAGCCATTCGTTCCCGCGCCAGGGTTTGTAAGGCCAGGATCAGGTGAGGAGGGGAATCAAGAAGGAGACGACGACCTCGCCCCTGACGGCCCCAACGGGACGGTGCCCAAACCTGGCATCGCTCTCATGCAGCAGAACTGGCGTGACGCTTACATCGAGTTGGTCGATGATCTAGAGCCGTACAACACCAACGTTACTCATGACTTCATTCATAACGTGACGGGGGGGATTCAAGGTCAGAATTGGACCAACATCTACGCAAAGCAAGACATACCCCAACAAGGACAAGGTAACGCCCAAATCGACCCAGCATTCTGGTCGTTCATGCTGCTCGGAGCATACGAGGAGGAGACGAATGCTGACGGTGACGGGGCAGGCGATTCGTACACGATGGGGTTAACTCATATCCGTAGGACTGTTTGTCTCGTTTTTACCGAGACTATCCGCGATAACTGGGCGACTTTCTTGAGCCAGTTCTGGGCTGGTAAGCCGAATCCTCTCACTCAGGATGAGCTTACCCAACGTATCGCGTTCCACGAATCGATTCACATTTTCGGCTTCAGCCATAACCTGGGCCACCCATTCAACGCTGAAGGGCCGTTGAACGCCAATGCGAACACGCATGGCGCTCCTGCGGACAACAAATTGACCCCCGGTCAACTAGGCGTGATCCGTTCGCGTACCGCACCGGCTGTTGTACCCGCTGGTGGGTGAATCGTTGAAAAACTAGCACTGGTGGTTTATGAAGACCAGCAAAGTTTTCTTAGCGACTACATTGTACATTTCACTCACAGCGACGCTGTCGGGTGCCCCAGTGCCGAAAAGCAAGCCGCCGGTACTCTACCACCCCGTCATTGTGGGCACGAAATGGGTGATGAAGTCGGGAAACACTGAGTCCCCCTACGTCATCAGCCGGGTGACGGAGAAAAACGGAAAGTATATCGTTGATGTCGGCCTTGGCGGCGATAGCGGGGCCGTCTACACTCACGTCACCGAACACGTTTCAGGTGACGGTGTGTACCGCGAGTTCAAGGAGTACGACGACGGAAAGCCGCAGATCGCGTTGGTGAAGGCCCCACTCAAGGCGGGTGACTCCTGGGAGTACACGATCAAAACCGGGGGTGTCGTCGTCAAGGATAAGTGGGTGCGGACCGTGGCGGGGGAGGAGACGGTGAAGGTCCCCGCCGGCGAGTTCCAGGCCATGCGGATCGACTGGCTGCATTATGTGGACGGGAAGGAAGCTGGTTCTGGGACGGACTGGTACACCGTCGATGTTGGCCTGGTGAAGCGAGTGAATGGCGACGACGTTTCCGTACTCGTCTCGTTCACCCCCGCCGAACCAGACAAGAAGAGCAAATAGTCGTCACATCAGCGACAACCGACCTCCCGTTTTGCTCCGGCTTGTGAACAAAATGCCATGTTCGGCGGAATGGTCCGCCGACGTGGGGGGCGGGGTCATGGACATTCGGCAGATGGTGATTCTGACTGGCCTCATCGTCCTCGATTCGGCAGAATCGGGGTGCCCGGCAGCTAACCAGTGGTCAAGCGCTGGGCGAGCGTTCGAGGTGGTCGATTCGTTCCCGCGGTGGTCGTCGCACACCGCCGCGCAGCTAACCAACGGTCAGGCTCAGGTGAACGCCGGGTTGAACTTCGGGATCTGGGTGAAGGCGATGCGGGTGGGGGCGGTGTCCTCGCTGCCCACCACCCCGCCGAACCGCACCGCGTGCCGGCCGAACGTGCGGTTGATGGCGTCCATGGCGTGCGACAGTTCCGTCACCTGCCGCTCCTCCGGGAACAGGCTGGGGGTGGCGGCGTCGGCCGGCTTCAGATCGGTCAGCACCATCCACACCTGGAGGATCGGGCCGGCGTCGGCCGGGCGGGTGTCCCACAGCTTGCCGAACGCCAGCAGCCAGTTCAGCGTCTCCTGGCAGTGCGGCAGTTGGCAGGCGGTGTGCCACCGCCCGCCGTCCTGGTACCGCACGCCGACGGCCATCGCCCCGGCCCAGTAGTCGATGGACCGCAGGCGGGCGCACGCCTTGTGGATGAGCCGCACCATCACCCCGCGGGCGGCGTCCGGGGTCCGCAGGTCCGGCGGCAGGACGTGCGAGTGGCCGACGGTGCGGCGGCGGGTGGGCACGTCCGGCACGTCTTCTCCGCGGAGCAGGTGGTACCAGCGGTCGGCGTGCACCTTGCTCCCCCACACGACGGCCAACTCCCGCTCCTTCAGGCCGAGCAACTGCTGGGTGGTGAACACGCCGTACCGGGCGAACCGCTTGCCCATCCGCGGGCCGATGCCGGGGAAGTCGGTGATCTTCAGCGGGTACAGGCGGGTGGGCAGTTCTTCGGAGCGGATGACGGTCAGGCCGTCCGGCTTCATCATGTCGCCGGCCACCTTCGCCAGCATGACGTTCGGGGCGACGCCGATCGAGCAGGTGAGCACCTCGCCGACCGACCGCCGCAGTTCGGCCTTGATGGCCTGAGCGATGGCCGTCGCCTTCTCCGGCAGCCGCTCGTCGCCCAGGAGCGAGCACGCCATCTCGTCGATGGACATCACCTTCGCCACCGGCACGCACCGGCCGACCGCCTTGATGATCTGCGTGTGGATTTGGACGTACCGCTCGTGCCGGCCGACCACGGTGATCAGGTCCGGGCACAGTTGCCGGGCCTGCCACACCGGCATGCCGGTCTTCACCCCCCGCCGCTTGGCCGGGTAGCTGGCGGCCAGGCAGCAGGTGGTGTTCGCGTCCATCGGCACGACGGCGACGGGCTTGCCCCGCAACTTCGGGTCGTCGTGCTGCTCGACGGATGCGAAGTACGAGTTCATGTCCACGAACAGGTGGCGGAGGGGCACGGCGACACCCATTTCCGGTTGGGGGAGCGCGATACTGAACAGACGATACTTGATCGCCCGTTCAGTTGCAACCGGAATGGTGAAAAATTGTGCAAACGGAACGTCGGTTCACCGCGTCAGCTCCAGCACGTCCCACAGGGACGGGTCGTCGGACACCGGGAAGTCGGCGTTCACCCCCAGGAACTGGTCGCCCAACTCGGCGTCGCGGACGTGGTAGTACACCCCCAGCCGCGGGTGCTGCTCGGGGTCGTACCCGGTGAGCACCGCCCCGCTCAGGAACGCCTCCAGCCGGTACCCGCCTTTCAGCCGGTGGTGGCGGAACGGCACGTCGGCCGGGCTGCAAAGCGGGGCGTCTTGCAGGGCGCGGTTGATCTTCGTCTGGGCGAAGAGGGGTTCGTCCTTGTCCGCCCCGCCGCCGGTCGGCAGCAGGTGGAACTGGTGGCAGTACCGGCTGGCCCGGTGGCTGGCGCGGGCGTCGCGGGTGTCGATCCAGACGGTCAGGCCGTCCGACGACCGCGGCTTGTCGGCGTCGGCTTCCGGGTCGTTGCTCTTCCCGCTCACCGTCACCTGCACGCCCAGGCCGAACTCGTTCCACCCCAGCCGCACGTCGGCGAACCGCCGCCCGCCGTCCAACTCGGCGAGGGTGTGCAGCGCCGCCGCGTCCGGCAGGTCGAGCAGGCGGTCGTCGTCCGCCCCGAGCGGCATCTTCTTGACGAACGGGCACGGGTGGGCGAGGCGGACGAGGAATCGGTGCGGAACGAGGCCGGGCATGGGGAAGTCCTTTCCGAGGTAGGGTTACTCGATGCGAAGGAGTTCGGCCGGACCGTCGAGGGTGATGCGGTACAGGTTCAACACATCCCGGCCGAGGAGGATGTGCGATTCGCCGTCCGTCGCTGCCACATGCACATGAACCGACCCGAAACCGGGGACCGTGACGACCAGGAGGTAGATCGGCAGTACCACAATCTGTCCGGCCGCCACCTCGAAATCGAGTCGGTCAGTTTCGACCAGCCCGAGTTGATGGACCAACCGTTCGGGTACGAGCGTGCGGTCCGCCCCGGTGTCGATCTGAGCCAATTCGGTGGTCGGGTTCGTGCCGTCGATGCCGTCCACCGACAGGTCGATGAACGGGGCGGAATACCGGCCGAACGGGGTATAGGCGAGTTCGAGCGGCACGGGTCACCCGGTCCGGAGTTCACGGTAGCGGGTCAGTCGCTCGATCGGCTGGGGTTGATCGGTCACGAGACGGACCAGCACATACTGGCCGGGGCACAGCTTGCCCGCCGCGGTCAACGCCTCGGTCGCGCTTTTCGCCGCTGCCACCACCCGGCCGTCGTGAACGGCGACATACAGGCCGCGGTGCGAGACGAGCAGTTCGGGCAACATCTTCTCGAAGGCGTCGTGCTCGGCGGCCAGCTTCGGATGCGTCGGCCGCTTCGGCCGCTTCGGGAACGCCCGCGGTCGGGTGTCTTCGCCGAGCGGAACGGCGATCGGAGCGGGATCAGCAGACGATACCGTCACCCGCACCCGGCCGACCGGAGTATCCGGCGGGAGGCGGAGCGTGAGTTCGCGGCTCTCGGGCACGTCGGCCAGGAGTTCGATCGTCATGGCAGCCACCCCCGGTGCAAGCGTGTTCATTCTATCAGCGCAGGGCTTCGACCACACCGCCGGCCGTTCGGGTTGTTCGGTTCGGCCGGTTGCCGATACAATCCGCCCTGTTCCCGCCCCGAGGTCTCGCCGGTGTTCCGCGTCGGTTCCGGTCACGACACCCACCGCCTGGCCGAGGGCCACCCGCTCGTTCTGGGCGGGGTGCGGATCGACCACCCGAAAGGGCTGGTCGGGCACTCGGACGCTGACGCGGTGCTGCACGCCGTCACCGACGCCCTGCTCGGAGCGGTCGGGCTGGGAGATATCGGCGACGCCTACCCGGACACCGACCCGCGGTGGCAAGGGGCGGACAGCCGGCTGTTCCTGCAGGAAACGCTGGCGAGGTTGAACCAGGCGGGCTGGCGGGTGGTCAATACGGACGTGACGGTGTTCGCCCAGGAGCCGAAGCTCGGGCCGGTGAAGGGCTGCATCCGCGACACGCTGGCCGAACTGCTCGGGGTGCCGGCGGACGCGGTGAACGTGAAGGCCAAGACCGGCGAGCGGGTCGGGCACATCGGCCGCGGCGAGGCGATCGGCTGCCACGCGGTGGTGCTGGTGGAGCATGCGGGTTAAGACCTCACCCCCCGGCCCCCTCTCCAAAGTGGAGAGGGGGTGTTCAAGATGGGAATGCGCTGGGATGACCTCGAAGATCAGCCGCGACGGCGACTTGAACACCCCCTCTCCACTTTGGAGAGGGGGCCGGGGGGTGAGGTCTTGAAGCGTACCACCTGGCGTGAACCGTTGCCCTCTGACTATCAGGTTCGGATAGGCAGTGCCGACAAAGGGCGGACCTTCGTTCAGGTCATTCACACCCCGACGGGCATTTGCCGAGGCCAAGTCGGCCTGGGTGGTGCGTCCTCGGACGACATTACTCGGAAACTGTACCAAGAGGTTCTCGCCGACCTCGCGCGGAACCAAGCGAAGGACTCGTGACATGGCCTTGCAAGTGTACTCGACGCTGACCCGCAAGAAGGAGCCGTTCCACAAGCAACCCGGCGAGCGGGTGAGCATGTACGTGTGCGGGCCGACGGTGTACAAGCCGAGCCACATCGGGCACATGGTCGGGCCGGTCATCTTCGACACGGTGAAGCGGTACCTGACGTACCTCGGGTACGACGTGAAATGGGTGGTGAACATCACCGACGTGGACGACAAGCTCATCAAGCGAGCGGCGGAGTTGAACACCACCGTGCCGGCGCTCGCCGAGCAGATGACGGCCGACTACCTCGACTGCCTGAAGAAGCTGAACGTGACGGGCATCGACCAGTTCCCGAAGGCCACCGACCACATCCCCGGCATGATCGGGATGATCTCCACGCTCATCGCTAAGGGGTACGCCTACCCCGCCGCCGGGGACGTGTACTTCGACGTGAGCAAGGACAAAGACTACGGCAAGCTGTGCAACCGCGACCCGGAGCAACTGGAGGCCGGCGCCCGCATCGAGGTGAGCGACAAGAAGCGGAATCCCGGCGACTTCGCCCTGTGGAAGGGGGCCAAGCCGGGCGAGCCGGCGGAGGTGCAGTTCGACTCGCCGTGGGGGAAGGGGCGGCCGGGGTGGCACATCGAGTGCAGCGCGATGAGTCGGGCGCTACTCGGCGACACGCTGGACATCCACGGCGGCGGATTGGATTTGCAGTTTCCGCACCACGAGAACGAACTGGCCCAGAGCGAGAGTACGACCGACCAGCCGTTCGCCCGCGTGTGGATGCACAACGGGCTACTGAAGATGGGGTCGGCGAAGATGGCCGGCTCCGTCGGCAACGTGGTGAACATCGCCGACTTGCTCCAACGCCACTCGGCCGAGACGGTGCGGTTCCTGCTGCTCGGCACCCACTACCGCAGCCCGATCGAGTACAGCGAGGAGCGGCTAGACGAAGTGAAGACATCGCTCCAGGGGTTCTACCAGTTCTTCGAGAGTTACGAGCGGGTCACAGGGGAGAGTTACTTCACCCTGCCTGTGCCTGAACGCGAGAGGGACTGGCCAAAGTCACCGCAAGATGCTGTCAACGAACGACTCGTGATCGCTACGCTGCTCGGGGATTATCTCGGCTACATGCAGGACGATTTCAACACAGGCGGCGCAGTGGGCGTTCTTCATCGCACACTCCGGAATCTGAACACACTGGTCAACAGAACCGAGAATCTAGGTCGGTTCACCTACCAGGGAGCTACCCCAAGTCGTGAGACTTTGCTGAACCAACTGAGGGAGTCCACGATCATCCTGCGGGGGATGACTTCCATTCTTGGCCTGTTCTGGGAAGCTCCCGTCAAGAAGGCGCTGGGAGGTTTAGCCCCGATCAGGGTAACGGCGAACGTGGCAGAAGTCGCCGTTACGTCGAGCGCGACGGGCACCACAGGGGCGACGCCAGAGACGATTATCAACGGCCTCATGCAACTGCTGCTCGATCTGCGGGCGAACCTCCGCACCGAAGCCAAGTCCGCGGCGAAGGACAACCCGCTGAAGAAGGCTTTGTTCGACCAGACCGACCTGATCCGCAAGCGGCTGGCCGACCTCGGCGTCACCCTCGAAGACCGCCCCGGCGGCACCACCTGGCGGGTCGGGTGAAAGTAGCCGGCCCACGCCGTGGGCCGAAGCCACGGCCCACGGCGTGGGCCGGCTACTTTGAGATGGGGTAGACAAGATTTCACGCATCGGGCACAGAGGGAACCGGCGGAATACCGATGTATTCCCCGGACCTTCCGGCGTTATGCTGAACGTGGTGCCCCATGACCGCCCCCGACTCCCCCCGCCGCGTCCTCGGCCTCGACCCCGGCCTGCAAACCACCGGGTACGGGGTGCTGGAGGTCACGCCCGCCGGCCCCCGCGTGGCCGAGGGCGGGGTCGTCCGCTCGGTCGAGGGCCGCGATGCTGCCGACCTGTCGCGACGGCTGGCGTCGCTTTACGATGGCATCCTCGAAGTGATCGACCAGTGGGGGCCGACGGCGGTGGCGGTAGAGCAACTGTACGCCCACGTCGAACACCCCCGCACGGCGATCCTGATGGCCCACGCCCGCGGGGTGCTGCTGCTGGCCGCCGGGCACCGCCGCATCCCGGTGTTCAGCTACGCCGCCACCAAGGTGAAGAAGCTGGTCACCGGGCACGGGCGGGCGGGCAAGGAGCAGATGCAGCACGCGGTCATGCGGGAACTCGGGCTGGCGAAGCCGCCCGAGCCGCACGACGTGGCCGACGCCCTGGCCGTCGCCCTGTGCCACGTGTTCGCCGGCGGGCACTTCGTGGCGGGAGCACGGTCGGCGACGTTCACCGGCGTGAACATGAAACAACTGCTGGGCGACAGCACCGAGGACGACGGACCATGATGACGAAGATGACCGGCACCCTGGTCCGCGTCCTGCTCGACGAGGTGCGGGTGGCGGTCGGCCCGTTCGAGTACGCGGTGATGGTGTCCGAGGCGGTGCGGCGGCAGTTGCAACTGCGATCCGGGCAGGAGGTGACGCTGCACCTGATGGAGTATTACGAGGGGAACCAGGCCGGCACCCGTCTAGTGCCGCGGAAGATCGGGTTCCAGACGGAGCTGGAGCTGGAGTTCTTCGAGCTGTTCTGCACGGTGGACAAAATCGGGGTGAAGAAGGCGTTGAAGGCGATGAGCCGCAGCGTGCGGGACATCGCCGACGCCATCAGCCGGCAGGACGCGAAGTGGCTGTCCACGCTGCCGGGCATCGGGGCGACCACCGCCGAGGGGATCGTGAACACGCTCAAGCGGAAGGTGGCCCCGTTCGTGGTCGGCCCGCAAGGAGACGAGGTGCCGCCACCGGACGCGGTGACGAAGGCGCCCGCCAAGCGGAAGCCCGTCGCGGCGGAACCGGCGGCCGAACCCGCCGCCGTGCCCACGGGTCAACTCATCGAGGACGTGTACCAGATGCTGATGAGCGTCGGCCACACCCCGATCGAGGCCCGAGAGAAGCTGGACAAGCTGCTGCAATCCGGCCAGCCGTTCCGCAGCGTGGAAGAGGCCATCACCGTGATCTACAGCAAGGGCAAAGATGCGTGACCCGAATCGGATCGAGCCAATCCTGAACGAAATCCGCCGCATTTGGACGGCTTGCCCGGACCTGCGGCTATCTCAAATCATCGTGAACGTGATCCGCTCGCCGGAGCCGTGCCCGCAAGTCTTCTACTTCGAGGACGAAGAGTTGCTGAAGCGATTACGGGCATATTCAGTGAGCGGCTGGGTCAAGGGAGAGGAGTCATGAGCCGAGTCTCAGTGTTCGCGCTGGCGTCCCTTTTCCCGATCTGTCCGGCATTCGCCGCGGAGCCGGGTGCCGACCTGAAGGCGTTTCAGGGAAAGTGGGTGCTGGAGTCTGCTACGCTCGCCGGGCGGGATCACCTCGACGATTTCAAGGGCCTCGTCCTCACCATCGACGGCGACAAGTACACCGTCACCGTCGGGACGAACACGGACAAGGGGACGATCACGCTCGATGCGGCGAAGTCGCCGAAATGGATCACGCTCGCCAGTTCGGAGAAGGCCGGGCCGTTCAAGGGTCGCACCATGCCCGGCCTGTACGAGTTCAAGGACGGCAAGCTGACCGTGTGCCTGAACTCCGAGACCGATGACCGCCCGGCCAAGTTTGAGGCGCCGGCGAAGACCCCGCTCATGCTGTTCGTGTTCCAGCGGGAGAAGAAGTGAGGGACCACGATGTAGAATTCCTGTGGGAAAATGGAGGACGACAGATGACTCGCATGGTGACCACATCCCGTGTCGGCGCCGACGGCGTGCTGCACCTGGAACTGCCGCTCGGGACCCCCGAAGCCGGTCGGGAGGTGCAAGTGACCGTCGAGTCGATCACAACCCCGTCGATGACTCAGGAAGAGTGGGTGGCATTCCTCGACCGCACCGCCGGGGCGTGGCAGGGCGAGTTCGAGCGACCGCCGCAGGGCGAGTACGAAACCCGGGAGGCGCTGTCGTGACCCACCTGCTCGACACGAACGCCTGGATCGCGTACCTGCGGGGCAAGAATGCTATACTCCTCGCCCGGCTGAAAGCCCACGCACCGGCCGACCTCGGGCTGAGTACGGTCGTCCTCGGCGAACTGTACTACGGGGCGTATCACAGCGGGGCGGCGAACGTCACCGCGAACCTCCTGTTGGTCGATCAGTTGATGCGAACGTTCCCGGTCGTCGGGTTCGACCCGTTCGATGCCCGAGAGTACGGGAAGCTGCGCGAACACCTCGGGAGCCAAGGCCAGCTCATCGGCCCGAACGACCTGCTCATCGCCGCCACCGCCCTGGCGAACGGCCTGATCCTTGTCACCCATAACACCGCCGAATTCAGTCGGGTGCCGGGGTTGACCCTCGAAGACTGGCAGGTGCCGTGAACGCACAACCGACATCGAACACGCCGAACATGCCGATCACACTGGTGGTATGAGTACCACCACGACGAAACGTCCGCCCGCGAACCGGAAGCCCGAAATGGCCCGCGAGAAAGTGATCGGCCCCGGTGCGGGCGACGACGACCGCAAGCGGGACGCCGCGCTGCGGCCGAAGCTGCTGGCCGAGGTGATCGGCCAGAAGAAGGTGGCCGAGCGGTTGCAGATCGCGGTGAACGCCGCCAAGAAGCTGAGGGAGCCGCTCGGCCACATCCTGTTCGACGGCCCGCCGGGGCTGGGCAAGACCACGTTCGCCACCGTCTTGCCGAACGAACTCGGCACCAGCGTGCAGCTCACCTCCGGTCCGGCGCTGTCGAAGCCGGCCGACATGCTCCCGTTCCTGACCAACCTGGAAGAGGGGAGCATCCTGTTCATCGACGAGATCCACCGCATGCCGCGGGTGGTGGAAGAGTTCATCTATCCGGCGATGGAGGACTTCCGCATCGACATCGTGCTGGGGGAAGGGGTGTCCGCCCGCACCATCAGCATGAACCTGAAGCGGTTCACCCTGATCGGCGCGACCACCCGCAGCGGGATGCTGTCGTCGCCCATGCGGGACCGGTTCAAGATGCAGGAGCACCTGGAGTTCTATAGCGTCGAGGAACTCGGCCAGATCGTCACGGTGAACGCGAAGAAACTCGGCCTGCCGCTGGCGGCCGACGCCGCGGTCGAACTGGCCCGCCGCAGCCGCGGCACTCCCCGCATCGCCAACAGCCGGCTGCACTGGGTGCGGAGCTACCACGCCGGGCACCCCGAAGTCGCCGACGGCCCGGTGACGCTGGACACCGCCCGCAAGGCGCTGGACATGCAGGAGGTGGACCGCGACGGGCTGGACAGGCAGGACCGCCGGTATCTGGAAATCCTGATCGACGTGTTCGGCGGCGGGCCGACCGGGGTGGAGGCGATCGGGGCGACCATGAACATCGCGTCCGACACGCTGAGCGATGAGGTGGAACCGTACCTGCTACGGGAGCAGTACATCGTGCGGAGTCCCCGCGGCCGGGTGGCGACTCAGAAGGCGTTCACCCTGCTCGGCAAGTCCCCGCCGAAGCCGAAGAAGGACGGCGAAGCCGCGCCGGGGCTGTTCGATTGAAGTGGCGGTGGGCGGCGGAACTGATTACCGTGTGGCACACGGAGGAAGGGCCATGCTGACGCTACACACCACCCGGTACGGGCGGATCGACGTGCCGTTTTGGGTGAACGACCTCGATTCGTTCCGCAAGTGGGTGCATTCGGGGGAGTTGCCGGAGAAGCTGAAGGTGCATTTCATTAACGGCCAGGTCTGGATGGACATCATGGAAGAGGTGTTCAGCCACAACCGGGTGAAGTTCGCGGTCGCGTTCGGGCTGGAAACCCTCGCCCGTGCGAAGAAACTCGGCCTGGTGTTCATCGATGGCGTACTGCTGACCAACGAGTACGCCGAACTCGGCTGCGAACCGGACGCCATGTTCGTGTCCGCTGAATCGCTCACGGTCGAGCGGGTGACGTTCAATCAGGGGAAAACGACCGGCGCGGTAGCGACGGAAGTCGTCGGCTCGCCGGACATGGTGCTGGAGGTTGTGAGTCGAAGTTCGGTCGTCAAAGATACGGACTGGCTGATGTCGCGGTATCACGACGCCGGGGTGTCGGAGTACTGGCTGATCGACGCCCGCGAGGACGACCCGGCGTTCACCATCTTCCGCCGTGCCGCGAAGGAGTTCGTGGCGGTTCGCAAGTCGCGGGGGTGGCTCAAGTCGCCGGTGTTCGGCAAATCCTTCCGTCTCACCCGCACCGAGCAGTTCGGCCTGACGGACTACGTGCTGGAAGTTCGTTGACGAATCCGCCCGATCGCCCACGCCGCCGCCCCGCGGATCACCTCGTCCTCGTCCGCTGTGGCGCGTTCCAGCGCCGGGATCGCCCGCTCATCGCCGGTGTTGCCCAGCACGATCGCGGCATTTCGCAATAGACCCGTTCGCTTCGCCCGCCACAGCGAGGTGTGCTGAAACCGCATCTTGAACTCGGCTTTGCTCAGGCCGAGCAGTTCGATCGGGTCGAGGGTGACGAGGTCGGGGTGAACCGGGAACGCAGACTCCCTCACCCCCAGCCCCTCTCCCACCAGGGGGAGAGGGGAGCGAACGTTCCACGGGCACACGTCCTGGCACACGTCGCAGCCGAACAGCCAGTCCCCCACCGGCTCCCGTAGCTCCTCCGGGATCGGCCCGCGGAGTTCGATCGTCAGGTAGCTGATGCACCTCGCTGCGTCCAGTACGCCGGGTTCCGGGAACGCCCGCGTCGGGCAGGCGTCCAGACAGGCGGTACAGGTGCCACAGTGGGACGCGGTGTGCGGTTCGCTTGGGGTCAGATTGAGGTCGGTGAGGAACGCGCTGAGGAAGAAGAAGCTGCCGCGGTGCTTGTTGATGAGCATGGTGTTCTTGCCGAACCAGCCGAGGCCGGCGCGGCGGGCGAAGTCCCGTTCCAGGATCGGAGCGGTGTCCGCCACCCCGTGCGCGAAGCAGCCGGGCACTTCGGCCATCAGCCACGCCGACAGCTCGTTCACCCGGTCCCAGATGAAGCGGTGGTAGTCCGGGCCGCGGGCGTACTTGGCAACCCGACCTCGGGTATCGGGTATCGGTTGCCGGGTATCCGGCTCACTCTGCGAAACCATTGATCCGTCATCCCCGATACCCGACTGGTATTCCATGCCGAGCATCACCACACTTTGCACCGACTCGACGACCGACCGCGGGTGTCGCCGCTCCTCGCGGTACTCGTGCAGGTAGTCCATCCCGCCGGCATACCCTTTGTCTAGCCAGTCGCAGAACCGACCGAACCCGTCGGCGTCGGTCGCCGGGGCGATGCCGAACAGGGTGAACCCGAGCGCGGCGGCGCGGTCCCGCAACCGTTCTTCGATGCCGGGAGGTGGTGTGGGTGGGGTCACACCGGGAAGTGTAGGCGGGGCGGCTCGGGTTGACCGACCGGCCGGCGGGGTGTCATCATCCGGCATGTCGTCATCGCAGATGCCCCGCGCGCTCGTCATCGGCCTGGCCGGCATCGCCGTGCCCGTGCTGCTCATCCCGCTCGTCGGGCTGACCGCCGGCACCGATCGGCACACCTACGACCTGCTCCGCGACCTGTTCGTGCCGCTCATCGGCCCGCTAGTGGCGGTCCTCATCCCGCTGCTGCTGTTCTTCGTCATCCCCATCGGGCAGAACCGCGAGCGGACGGCCCTGTCCCTGTGCCAGCAGTACTACGCCGAGGAGATGCGGGACGCGCGGAACGCCGGCTGGCGGCACCTCGTCACCGAGCTGCGGCGGGCGACGGACGAGGAGCGGGCGGCCCGGCGGACGGAGTTCTACGCCTACCTGACCACCCCGGAGGCGCACGGGGTGATCGACCCGCTGCGGGACGCGGTGTACCAGAAGGCGACGCGGGTGCTCGACTTCTTCGCCCTGGTGAACGAGTGCGTCGCGCGGGGGGTGGCCGACCCGGACATCGTGCGGGCGTTCCTGCTGTACTACTACCTGTGGTGGCGGGACGAGATCATGGACCCGCTGCGGGCGATCGGCCCGATCCGCGACGACCCGAAGTTCAAGCCCGGCTGGTGGGAACCGCTGAAGCACCTGGACGGGCTGGCGAAAAAAAGCCCACCCACGGCCGTGGGTGGGCTTTGATTGCGGCTACTTAACCAGCTTCTCCACTTCGTCCTTCAGGCCGGGGCCGGGCTGGGCGTTGCGGCTGGCCACCTTGCCCGACTTGTCGATCAGGAACAGGTGCGGGATCATGTGGATGCCGTAGGCGTTGGCCAGCGGCGAGCGGTCCAGCCCGCCGGCGGCGTACAGGTGGTGGCCGCCCAGCCCGGCCGCTTTCACCGCCTTCTCCCCGGCCGCCTTGTCGTCGTCCAGGTTGACGGTGACAATCTGCAAGCCCTTCGCGGCGAAGTCCTTCTCCAGCTTGGCGAGCGCGGCCAGTTCGTCCGCCGTCTGCGACCCCCAACTCGCCCAGAACAGCACCACCGCCGGCTTGCCGGCGATCACCTTCTCGCTGAACGCCTTGCCGTCGAGCGTCTCGCCGCTCAGCTCGAACGCCTTGCCCTCGCACCCCAGCCGCTTGATCGCGCCCGCGGCCTTCGCCGCATAGGGATGGCCGGCGTAGTCCTTCATCAGCTTCTCGTACCACGCCTTCGCCGCCGCCTCGCCGTCCTTCGGCGCGTACTCGGCCTCCACCGCCAGTTGCATCACCGCCTCCGGGGCGTCGGTCGAGTCGGCGTACTCCTTGACGAACTTCTCCAGCGAGTCCTTCCGCCACTCCTGCACGGCCGCGATCTTCTTGTTGTCGGTGCCGGCCTCCTTCCGCTTCACCGCGAACTCGGCGGCGGCGTGGCGGAACGCGGTGTACGCCTTCGTCTCGCTCGCCCCGCCCTTCAGGATCGACTCCTTCCAGGCGGTGAAGCGGTCGTACGCCGGCTTCGGTTCGGGCGACGCTTCGACGGCGGCGGCGTAGGCGTCCACCATCTGCTTCAGCCACGGCATCTGCTGGGCGCCCTTCGTGCCGGTCACGCACTCCTCCAGCAGCTGCGCCCGCTGGAGGTGGTACTCGTGCGGCTTGGCAGCGTCGAGCTTCAACGCCACAATCTTCTCGATAGTCGCTTTGAGTTCGTCCGGCACCTGGTTCGTGCTTCCGGCGTTACTCTCGTCGGCCGTATCGATCACAGTGCCCGCGGTCGGCCCGTCGGCCAGCTTCCACGCCTTCCCGACCTGCACCATCTCGCCGGTGGACAGGTACGACATGGTCTTGCCGTCGCCGATGTCCACCAGCACGCCGACGTTCTTGTGCCGCACCAGGTCGTCCGGGGTGCCCAGGGCGTCCCGCGGGGTGGTGTGCGGCGGGGTCAGTTCGGCGTGCATCCACTTCGACTTGGCGGTCAGCTTCAGGTCGGCGTTCGCCTTCGCCAGCTTGCCCACCGCCTGCTCGGCCTTCTTCCGCAGCCGGGCCTCCTCCGCCTGCGGCAGCTTGAGCGCCTTCAGGTCGTCCTCGCTTAGCAGCAGCGCCTTCAGCCGCTCGGCGTCCTTGGTCTGCACCGCCGCGAACAGCTCCAGCGTCACCTCTTCAGCCGAGATGTTCACCCAGGCGTCCACGGTGCCGTTCTCGTCCCGGTCTTGCCCGTGCTTGCCGCCGTTCGCCCCGAGCCAGCGGAACGAGTCCGGTTTGCCGTTCCGGTTGGCGTCCACCTCGCGGAACGCCTCCACGCCGTCGAGGAAGTACGACGCGATGTTGAACTTGGTCCCGCCCTCGGTGTCGATGAACTGGCGGAGCTTGCGGCCGGACCCGTCGAGGACGATCACCCCTTTCGGGCTGACCCCGTTCCCCTGGGCCGGCCACTCGCGGGCTTCCACCTTACACGCGGCGATTTCGGCGGCGGTGGCCGGGGTGCTGATCTGCACGCCGGGGATGACGGGCTGACGGTTCAGGAGTTGTTCCGGCTTGGCCTGCCCGAAGGCGGCGCCGGCCAGCCCGCCGGTGAACATCAACCCGGCCAACACCCGCACGCTGATCCGCTGGTTCGCCATGTGTGGTTCCCTCCACGGTGCGGGCCGCTTCCCCGGACCCGCTAGTGTCCCGCTCTTCTGTCATCGACCGGACAACCGGCACAGATTGAAGGAAATGGAAAAGCGGTTAGCCCGACGCGCGAGCGAGGGACTTGGGCGCTCGACCCTCGCTCGCGCGTCGGGCTAACAACTACTTCTTCTTCGCCGGCGGCAGGTACAGCTCCGGCAAGCTCGCCTTCTTCGCCGCCTCGTTCACCTTGCCCAGTTCCTCTTTCGTCAGCTTGTCGAACTCGGCGACGTGTTCGCTCAACTTCTTCGCCAACTCCGGCTCCAGTTCCGTCTGGGCTTTGGTCGGCCCGCCGTCGCCGTCCACCACGTTGTTCAGCAGCCACGTCAGTTGCGAGTACAGCATCGCCCCCGGCTTGGCGGCGAACACGTCGTACACGATCTTCGCCTTCGGGTTGTGCAGCTTTTCCTCCAGGGCGGACAGCTTCTTGGCGAACGCCGCCTCGTCCTTCAGTTGCCCCTTCGCCGCGTCGTTGTCCTTGAACAGTTCCTTCCGCATCCCGATCTGCTTCTGCACCGCCCGCAGCCGCACGACGGTGTCCGTGAGCTGCTGGATGTGGTCGCGGACCTTGAGCGAGAGTTGTTCCTGTGCCTTGCCGTCTTCCAATTTGAGGTCGTAGATCTCACGCGAAAGTTGTGCGGCCGTCGCAGCGCCTTGCTCTCTGTTCCAGTCGCCGTTGGTTCCACCAATCGACGTGGGATTTTTTGGTCCGCGCACACGCATCGCTTCTGCTGCCGCCGTGAGTATTCGTCCGTCCGCTTTCACCTCCACCATCGTGGTGATGGACTCCTTGCCGACGGTCAGCTTGATGGTGTACTTGCCCGGTACGGCGGGGATGTTCTGGCCGGGGTTGCCGGCGTCCACCTTCGCGCCGGGGATGGTGTCCGCCCCGTCATGGGTGAAGTCCCAGACGAACTTGTTGAGGCCGGATTTGGCCGCGAGCTTGCGTTCCTTCTTCTCCTGCTTGTCGTCGTCCTCGTCGTCGGCGTCGTCGGAACCACCCCCGGCATCACTGCCGGGGTTCGCCTTATCGTCCGCCCCGTCACCGGCGTTTGGGGTTCCAGGAACGGGCTTCTTTTTCGGCTTGAACTTGGCCTTCGCCACCACCTTGCCGTCGGACGACAGCACCTCCAGCGTGGCCTCCGCCTGCGGCTCGGCCTTCAGGTGGTACCACACCACGGCGCCGTTGTCCGGGTTCTTCGTGGTGGTCGCGCGGGTGGCCCCGAGGTTCCCGCCGCCGAGCGCCCACTTCGTTGCCGTCTGCACCGGGTACAGGTGGACCGGCTTGTCCTTGAACGCCGGCTTCCAGTCGCGGATGACGGTCAGGTCGTCGAGAATCCACAGGCTGCGGCCGTGCGTGCCGACCACCAGGTCGTTGTCCTTCACTTGCAGGTCGTGGACCGGCACCGTGGGCAGGTTGAGTTGGAGCGACTTCCAAGTCTTCCCGGAGTCGGTGCTGAACTGGATGCCCCGCTCGGTGCCCAGGTAAAGCTGCCCCTTCTTCTTCGGGTCCTCGCGGACGACGTTGCAGTGAACTCCGGCGTCCAGGCCGTCGGTGATCTTCGCCCAAGTCTTGCCGAAGTCGGTCGTCTTCCAGACAAGCGGGCGGTAGTCGTACATGCGGTGGTTATCGACGACGAGGAACGCGGTGCCGGGATCGTGCGGCGACGGCTCGATGCACTCGACAGTGCCCCAGTCCGGCAGGTCCGGCACGTTGGCGGTCACGTCCGTCCAGGTCTTGCAGTCGTCCTGCGTCAGGTGGACGCGGCCGTCGTCGCTGCCCGCCCAGATCAGCCCCTTCTGTTTCGGCGACTCGCCCAGCGCGAAGATGGTGCAGTACGTCTCGGCCCCGGTGTTGTCGCCGGTGATCGGTCCGCCGCTCCACTGCTGCTTCTGCTTGTCGTTCCGGGTCAGGTCGGGCGACACCTTCTCCCACGTCTTGCCGCCGTCGGTGGTGCGGAACAGGAAGTTGGCCGCGTGGTACACCGCCCCGGTGTGCTGAGAGACGAGAATCGGGGCGGTCCACTGGAAGCGGTACTTGTGCTTCTCCGGCTCGATGCCGCTCGGGTTGTACTGGGCGACGCTGATGTTCCGCGCCTGGTTCGTCCGCCGGTCGAACCGGGTCATGATCCCGCCGTACTCGCCGGCGTACACGACGTTCGGGTCTTTCGGGTCGCTCACCGCGTGGCCGGCCTCCCCGCCGCCCACCCGCGTCCAGTCGCCCAGGCTGATGCCGCCGGTCAGGCTGTGGCTCGGCCCGCTGCTGCTGCCCAGGTCTTGCATGCACCCCATGACGCGGTACGGGGTGTGGTTGTCGGCGTGGACGTGGTAGAACTGGGTGATGGGCAGCGGGGGGGCGAACCACGTCTTCCCGCCGTCGGTGCTGATGTCCACCCCGCCGTCGTTCGCGGCGATCATCCGCTTCGGGTTCTTCGGGTCGATCCACAGGTCGTGGTGGTCGCCGTGGTGGAACCCGCGGACCTTGCCGAACGACTTGCCGCCGTCGCCCGACTTCATCATGTCCACCTGCGGCGCCCACACAACGTCCGGGTTGGTCGGGTGAACGGTGAGGGTGCTGTAGTACCACGCCCGCTGGCGAAGGTTGCGGTCGTCGGTGGCGAGCGACCAGTTCTCCCCGCCGTCGTCCGAGCGGAACAGCCCGCCCTTCTCGGCCTCGATGACCGCGTACACCCGGCTCGACTCCGACGGGGCGACCGCCACTCCGACCCGTCCCCAGATGCCCTCGGGCAAGCCGTTCTTCTTGTCTGGATCACCCCCTCCCTTGCGGTCGGGGTTCACCTTCGGCGTCTTCAATGACTCCCAGGTGTCACCGCCGTCGCGAGACACGTACAGGTCCGACCCCGGCCCGCCGCTGGTCATCTCCCACGGCCGGCGGCGGGTCTGCCACATCCCGGCGAAGATCACCCGCGGGTTGTTCGGATCAATCGCCACGTCCGAGCAGCCGGTCTCGGCGTTCTTGAACAGCACCTGCTTCCACGTCTTCCCGCCGTCGGTGGTGCGGTACACCCCGCGTTCCTGATTCGGGCCGAACGCATGCCCCAGCACCGCGGCGTAGCACACGTCCGGGTTCTTCGGGTGGACGGCGATGGTGCCGATCTGCCCGACCTGCTTCCACACGTGCTTCCACGTCTTGCCTGCGTCGGTGCTGCGGAAGATGCCCGCCCCCGGCGACACGTTCCCGCGGATGTTCGCCTCGCCGGTGCCGACGTACACCACGTTTGGGTCGGACTCGGCCACCGCGATGCTGCCGATGCTGCTGGTCGGCTGGTCGTCGAAGATCGGCTTCCACGTCAGCCCGCCGTCCACGCTCTTCCACACCCCGCCGGAGGCGGTGGCGGCGTAGTACGTCAGGGGATCTCCCGGCACCCCGCACGCTCGACTCACCCGCCCGCCGGCATACGGGCCGACCAGCCGGTACTTCACCGCGGCGAACTCGGGCGGGCCTTTCGGCTCGTCGGCGGCGGGGGCGAGTGGAACGAACGCGAGGGCACAGAGAACCGTGGCAGCGATTCGGTGCGTCATGGTGGGACTCGGGGGAAGGGCGAAGTTTGCCGGGGTTGTTAGCCCGACGCGCCAGCGAGGGTCAGCCACCCGTCCCTTGCTGGCGCGTCGGGCTAACACGACACCGCTAACCGTAGCGCACGGATCATCTTAAGCCGGGCGAATTGCGGGAACAGCGGCGGCTGCGGGGGTTGCGTCGAGGAATGCCGTTTCACCCGAACCTGCCTCGCCGGCGGGTGTCTGTTCCCGACCTCCGCTGTACCAGGCTCGTCGGCGAAAGGGTGCGGTTTGTTCCGTCTCGGAAACAGGAACCGCGTGAAGGTGGGGGGAATGCGGCGCCACCGCCTTGACATTGCCGAAGTGCAGCCGATGATACAGGAGGTGCGGGTCGTGTCGCACCCTACGTTGCCCGAATTCCCGCTCGCTCGGTCCCGGGAGGTCGAACCACGAAAGCGACAGCCGTCACCGCTGTTCTCGCTTCGCCCCATCGACCTCCGGAGGGCGCACCCTGAGGGAGGTCACTTGAGCCACACCGCCACCTTGCACCAGGCCCCCGCCTCGGTCGGCGCGTCGCCGACCGCCACTCACACCCCCATCCCGGACGCCCTTCAACGGGCGTGCATTGCCGCCAAAACTGCCGCCGACAACAAGGGGCAGGACGTGAAAGTCCTGGACCTGCGGGAGTTGACGCCGGTGTTCGACTACTTCGTGGTCGCCACCGGGGCCAGCCGCCGGCAGGTGCATACCCTCGTCGAGGAGATCGACGCCGCCCTGCGGGCGGTGGGCGACGAGCGGATGAGCGTGACCGGGTACGAGAGCAGCCGGTGGGTGGTGCAGGACTACGGCGACGTGGTGTGCCACGTGTTCGACCCGGACACCCGCGGGTACTACGGGCTGGAGCAACTGTGGGCCGACGCCGA
>JALHQU010000005.1:0-29420 GCA_022841795.1 Fimbriiglobus sp. | reverse complement strand
CTGCTGACCGAACTCCGCACGCTGTTCGCCCCGGCCGTGACCGCCCTCGCCCCGGACCCGGCCAAGGTGCCCGACTACCTGGGCATGGTGAAGCCGTCCGGCGACCCGAAGAACGGCGACTACCAGGCGAACTTCGCCATGCCGCTGGCGAAGGTGCTGGGGAAGAAGCCGCTGGAGGTGGCCGCCGAGGTTGTGGCGAAGCTGCCGAAAAACGACCTGCTCGAATCGGCAACCGTCGCCGGGCCGGGGTTCATCAACCTGAAACTGAGCGACGGCTGGATTGCGAAGCAGGTGCAATCGATCGCCGCGGACACCCGCCTGGGAGTGGCAAAGTCGCCGCAGCCGAAGACGTTCGTGATCGACCTGAGCGGGCCGAACGTCGCCAAGCCGCTGCACGTCGGCCACCTCCGCAGCACCATCATCGGCGACGCGCTGGTCCGCATCCTGAGGTTCCTCGGCCACACCGTCATCGGCGACAACCACCTCGGCGACTGGGGCACCCAGTTCGGCATCCTCATCTACGGGTACAAGCACCACCTGGAGAAAGCCGCGTTCGAGAAGGATCCGGTGCGGGAGTTGGCCCGCCTGTACGTCCACGTCCGCAACCTGGCGAAAGTGGCGAAGGACGATGACGAGGACGCGGCCAAAGGCGACGTCGCCGACGCCTACCGGGCCGAAACGGCCAAACTGCACACCGGGGATCCGGAGAACGTGGCCCTATGGCACCAGTTCATGCCTGCGTGCCTGGAGATGCTTCGCCCGATCTACGAGCGGCTGGACGTGAAGATCGACCACGCCCTCGGCGAGAGCTTCTACAACCCGATGTTGGCCGGCGTGGTGGACGACCTGTTGAAAAAGGGCATCGCCGCGGAGAAGAACGGCGCAGTCGTGCTGCCCAACGCGGCCGGGGTCATTAAGGAGACCGCCGAACGGGACGAGAACGAACCCCCGCCGATCATCCGCAAACGCGACGGCGCGTTCACCTACACCACCACCGACCTCGCCACCATCAAGTACCGCGTCGAGACGTGGAAGCCGGATGTGATGCTGTACGTGGTGGACGCCCGCCAGGCGCTGCACTTCAAGACGCTGTTCGCAAACGCCCGCCGCTGGGGGTACTCGAACGTCGAGTTTCACCACATCGCGTTCGGATCGATCCTGGGCAAGGACAAGAAGCCGATTCGTACACGGGACGGAGGAACGGTCGAGCTATCCAGCTTGCTGGACGAAGCGGCCGAACTCGGGCTGAAGAAGTACGAGGAGAGCTACGCCGAGCGGAAGGCCCACGGTCATGACGTGCCGGAACTGACACATGACGCCAAAATGGAGATTGCAAACGCGGTCGGGATCGGCGCGGTGAAGTACGCCGACCTGAGTGGCAACCGGGTCAGCGATTACGTGTTCGATACCGACAAGATGCTCTCGACGGAAGGAAATACCGCCACCTACATGCAGTACGCCTACGCCCGCTGCCGCAGCATCTTCCGCAAGGGGAACGCGGACGAAACCGCGTTCCGCACGTCCCCGCCGAAGGTGCTGCTGACGCACCCGTCCGAGCGGGCGCTCGCCCTGCAACTCCTGAAGTTCGAGGAGGTGTTGTCGAACGCCGCCGCCGAATACCTGCCGCACTACATCACGCAATACCTGTGGGACGTGGCGAAGGCGTTCAGCGGGTTCTTCGAGGGCTGCCCGGTGCTGACCGCCCCGAGCGAGGAACTGAAGCAGAGCCGCCTGTTGCTCGTCGATCTGACCGGGCGGGTGATCCACACCGCCCTCGGGTTGCTCGGCATCCGCACCGTGGAGCGCATGTAGGAGGTGGCCGTGTCGTCCGAACCGCTCACCATCACCGCCGCCGCCCCGCTCATCCGCTCCGGCGACCTCACGCCGAGCGAGCTGCTGGAACAGTGTCTCCGCCGCATCGACCTGTACGAGCCGGCGGTGAAGGCGTGGGCGTACCTGGACCGCGAGCGGGCAAGGCAGGACGCCGCCAAAGCCACGGACGAGATCAAGGCCGGCAACTACCGCGGACCACTGCACGGCATCCCGGTTGGCATCAAAGACATCATCGACGTGTTCGACATGCCGACCGGGTGCGGGTCGAAGCTGTGGGCGAACAGCTACGCCCGGCGGGACGTGACGTGCGTGGAGCGGTTGCGGCAGGCCGGGGCAATCATCCTCGGCAAGACGGTGACGACCGCGTACGCGTACCTCGACCCGCCGGTGACGCGGAACCCGTGGAACCTGTCCCGCACCCCCGGCGGGAGCAGCAGCGGCAGCGCCGCGGCGGTGGCGTGCGGCATGTGCCTGGTGGCGCTCGGCACGCAAACCGGCGGCAGTACGATCCGGCCGGCGAGCTACTGTGGGGTGTGCAGCCTGAAGCCGACGTGGGGGCGGGTGAGCGTCGATGGCGTGCTTCCGCTGGCGCCCAGCCTCGACCACATCGGCGTGATGGCGAACTGCGTGCGAGACCTGGCGGTCGTGTTCGAGGTAATTGCCGGGCCGACATTGGCGTGCGTTTCGCAACTGGATTCGGGTTTGGATGAGTTGGAGTTGTTCCGCCTCGGTGAGTATTTTGATAACGCGGACCCGGACCTACTGCGAACATACCGCGACGCCTTGCGAACGGATGGGGTGGTGGAACAACTCACCCTTCCGCCAGGATTTGCGGACGTGCCGCCCGCACACCTCACCGTAATGGCGACCGAAGCGGCCGGCGTTCACTCAGCTCGACTGGATCGATACCCGAACGATTACCCGCCTCGCATCCGTGAACTGATCGAGACGGGTCGGTCCCGTTCGGCCACCGAATTGCACGCGGCATCGGTGCATCGGACCAAAACCCTCCGCCGGTTCCGCAAGAAGCTCGGTCGGTTCACCGTGCTAGCCACCCCTGCGACCACGAGTTACGCCCCGAGTGCGGAAACGACCGGCAGCCCGGCGTTCAACTCGCCGTGGAGTTTTCTCGGACTGCCGGTCGTGTCGGTGCCGTGCGGGTGGTCTTCGGATGGGCTACCTGCGGCGGTGCAGTTCATTGCGGCGTCGGATAACGAACCGCAACTGTTGGCGACGGGCGCGTGGGCTGAGCGACAGTTCGCGCTCCCCCGCCGCCTGCCGCCGGTGCCGACCGTGTAGGATTCTGGCATGAGCTCCTACGCCGAGCTGCTGGACGTGCTGTACGAGGACAACCATCTGCTGGCGCTGAACAAGCCGGCCGGGTGGCCGACCACGCACTTCGACGGCGGCGAGGAGACGGTCGATCGGCTGGCGAAGGCGTACCTGAAGGAGAAGTACCAGAAGCCGGGGAACGTGTTCCTCGGGGTGGTTCACCGGCTGGACAAGCCGACGAGCGGGGTGGTGGTGTTCGCCCGCACGAGTAAAGCGGCGAGCCGGCTGAGCGAGCAGTTCCGCGACGGGGCGGTGGAGAAGACGTACTGGGCAGTGGTGGAAGCGGGTGACACCGGGCTGTCGCAGTGGGGCACGCTCGAAGACTGGCTGCTGCACCGCGACGCCGAGAAGCGGGTGGAGGTCGTCCCGCCGGGCACCCCGGACGCGAAGCCGGCCCGCACGCACTACCAGGTGAAGGCCACGCACGGCGGGCTGACACTGCTCGAACTCCGCCCGCAGACCGGCCGCAAGCACCAACTGCGCGTGCAACTCGCCAGCCGCGGCTGCCCCGTGTACGCCGACGCGAAGTACGGTGGGAATCAGGTGTTCGGCCACGCCATCGGGCTGCACGCTCGCAGCCTGAGCTTCCTGCACCCGACGAAGAACGAGCCGGTCACGCTGACGGCCGAGGTGCCGAAGCCGTGGCGGGGGCGGTTCGCGTACCTTCTTGGGTAGGGTGGGCATCGCCCACCGATTGAATCACGGTGGGCGATGCCCACCCTACGAAAGTCACCGATGACCGCCGACGAGAAGCTGGCCGCCATCCTCGCCGCCGTGCAGACCGACCCCGGCCACCGCGGCCTGGCCCGCGACCCGCACGACAACCTGTTCACGGCGACGGCAGGCGATTTCCAGACCGCGTGCCGGAGCTTGGCAGATCACCCGAGTCCGGGTGTGTACCTTACGACCGGGTTCTTCATCGCCTCGGCATTACCACCGGCGTTCGAAACCGACGGCCCGTTGGGTGTGATTTTCCTCCAACGAGCGCTGCTCGGCTGCGGCATCCACACCGTGCCGTGTGTCGAAGGTGAGGTCAGCTCGTCACTCGTCGCTGCCAGGGACTATTGCGACTTGCCGGTCGTGGACGTTGGCCCGGGGTGGTGTACGCACTATGTGGTGATCGAGCGGAGTGGGCCGGGTGCCGGTGGCCGACATTATTCGATGCGAGGGCAAGACATCACTGAGCATTACGATCCGCGCTTCACAAGCTCTTTCAAGCCACCCAAGCGACATCTGAAGCATCCTCCGCGGCGAGAAGTGACCATCGGCATCGGGGACGGCGGGAACGAGATCGGCATGGGGAAGATTCCGCACGAGACGGTCGTGAAGAACATCCCGAACGGCGACCTGATCCACTGCCGCGTGCCGACGGATCACCTGATCGTGGCGGGGGTGAGCAACTGGGGGGCGTATGCCCTGGCCGCCGGCATCTACGTCCTTCGCGGGGTGAAGCCGCCGGCGGACCTGTTCGACCCGGACCGCGAGCGGGAAATCCTCGAAGTGATGGTGCGGGAAGGCCCGCTGGTGGACGGCGTGACCGGCCAGCAGACAGCCACCGTCGATGGGCTGACGTGGGAGGAGTACGCCACGCCGCTGATCCGCATCCGGGAGATTCTTGAGTCTTGAGTGTAGCCCGCACACTCCGTGTGCGGTCGGAATCCGCACACTCCGTGTGCGGACTACACTGACAACCAAGATGCTCAGATATACCACTCCTTCCGCCGTTCGCACCGCTTGCCGCTCCGGGCAACTCATCGGGCCGACGCCCGGCCTCGCGCCGGGGTTCGTGCAGGCCAACCTCGTCATGCTCCCGCAGGACTGGGCGTTCGACTTCCTGCTGTTCTGTCAGCGGAACCCGAAGCCGTGCCCGCTGCTCGACGTGTGCGACGTGGGCGACCCGGTGCCGAAGGCCACCGTCCTCGGCGCCGACCTGCGGACCGACCTGCCGGCGTACCGGGTGTGGCGGGACGGCGAACTGATAGCCGAGCCGACCGACGTGCGGGAGTTCTGGCGGAACGACCTGGTTTCGTTCCTGGTCGGCTGCTCGTTCACGTTCGAGGCGGCGCTGCTGGATCACGGCATCCCCGTGCGGCACATCGAACAGAACCGCAACGTGCCGATGTACCGGACGAACGTGGCGTGCAAACCCGCCGGCCGGTTCCGCGGGCCGATGGTGGTGAGCATGCGGCCGCTGACGCCCGAGCAGGCGATCGCAGCCACGCGGATTTGCGGCAAGTACCCGCTCGCCCACGGCGCCCCAGTCCACTTCGGCGACCCGATGTCCATCGGCATCGCGGACATCAGCAATCCCGATTTCGGCGACGCGGTGGACATCCGCCCCGGCGAGGTGCCGGTGTTCTGGGCGTGCGGCGTCACCCCGCAGGCGGCGGTGATGGCGGCGAAACCGCCGTTCGCCATCACCCACAAGCCGGGGCACATGTTCCTGACGGATTTGCGGGACCGCGACCTGGGGGTGTGATTTCCCTGGGAGCGCGAACCTTTTCCGCCGGCCGGCGTCTTCTCTCGATTCCACGGCCGCGTCGGGATTTCGTCATGGGAGCGTCACGCGACGACTTCGTCAAATACCCCCGCACGCCGCACCTGTTCGGCTCCCGCGGCACCGCCGACGACAAGCACCTGTCGGCGAAGGACTCGACCGCGTTCGCCGCCGACCCGTCGCTGATCGCCGAGGAGAAGCTGGACGGCACGAACGTCGGCATCCACTTCACGGCCGCCGGGCGGATGGTGTTGCAGTGCCGCGGGCACGAGATCACCACCGGCATGCACCCGCAGTACGACCTGTTCAAGCAGTGGACGACCGGCGTTCGCCCGGTGCTGGAGGCGATGCTGGCGGACGGGTTCATCCTGTTCGGCGAGTGGCTGTACGCGAAGCACTCGGTCCACTACCGGGCGCTGCCGCACTACTTCTTCGAGTTCGACATCTACGACAAACGGCGGGGGGCGTTCCTCGACCTCGACACGCGGTTGGCGATGCTTGAGGGCACCGGCGTCCACACCGTGCCGGTGGTGCATCGCGGGTCGGCCACGGCCGAGGAACTGTTCGCGCTCATCGGCCCGTCGCGGTTCGACAGCGTGTTCGACAACCCGCTCACCGGCCGCCCCGACAACGTCATGGAAGGGCTGTACCTGCGAACCGAAGCGAACGGGGTGGTGACGGGGCGGGCAAAGTTGGTGCGGCCGGAGTTCGTCGAGAAGGTGAAGCAGAGCGAGCACTGGCAGCACCAGAGGATGATCCCCAACGAGCTGGCCGACGGCGCGGAGATTTGGGGGTGAGGTTGACGGGTTTGGTAGGTGCCGCGAGCCGAGCGGCGCTCCACGGGTGGCCGACTGTCTCCGACAGTCGGTTTTAGAGTCACTGTCGGAGACAGTGACCCACCCGGACGTACTCAACGGTTGGCCGACGGCGCGGAGATCTGGTCATGACCGGGTGGGACGAATTCCGAACCGCAACGGTCGGCGACATCCTCGCCTGGGCTGAAGCCCAGCCGTGGGCGCGGGCGATGGCGGCGTGCGGGCAAGATGCGGTCTGGCACGCCGAAGGGGACGTGTGGACGCACACGCGGATGGTGGCGGGCGAACTGGAACGCCTGCCGGAGTGGGCCGATCTGGACGCCGACTCGCGGCTGAAGCTCGTGTTCACCGCCCTGTTCCACGACTGCGGCAAACCCGCCACGACGGTGATTGACCCGGACACCGGCCGCACGCACTCGCCCAAACACGCCGTCGTCGGCATGGAGGTCGGCCGGGCGGTGTTGCGGGAACTCAGCAGCCCGCTGGCGTTCCGCGAGGGCGTGGCGAACCTGGTGCGGTATCACGGCCGCCCGCCGTTCCTGCTGGAAAAGGCCGACCCGGCGCGGGAACTCATCTCCCTGTCTTGGCTGGTCGATCACCGCCTGCTTTACCTGTTCGCGCTGGCCGACACGCGGGGCCGCCGGGCCGAGGAAATGGCCCGCCCGGAAGACACCCTGCACCTGTGGAAGATGGTCGCCGAGGAGAACGGCTGCTTCACCCGGCCGTACCCGTTCGCCAACGACCACGCCCGGTTCCTGTTCTACCGCGACCAACTCTCCAGCCTGCACTACGTGCCGCGGGAGGAGTACCGCTGCACCGTCACCGTGATGGCCGGGCTGCCCGGTGCGGGCAAAGACACCTGGCTGGCGGCGCACCGCCCTGGGGTGCCGGTGGTGTCGCTCGACGACATCCGGGGCGACCTGGACGTGGCCCCGACCGACGACCAGGGGGCGGTGATCCAGGCGGCGCGGGAGGCGTGCCGGGACCACCTACGGGCGAAGCGGGACTTCGCGTTCAACGCCACCAACACGATGAAGCAGACCCGCGGCCGGTGGATCGACCTGTTCGCCGACTACGCGGCGCGGGTGGAGGTCGTCTACCTGGAACCGCCGCCGGCGGTGGTTCGTCAGCAGAACGCCCAGCGGCGGTCGCCCGTGCCGCAGCGGGTGATCGACCGGCTGCTCGGCAAACTGGAGCCGCCCGCCCGCACCGAGGCCCACGCGGTGGAGTGGGTCGGGTGAATTGGTTCCTGTTAGCCCGACGCGCCAGCGAGGGGTGCGTGGAATCCCTCGCTGGCGCGTCGGGCTAACAAATTTCGCCGTGACTCTGCCCCACACTTTCGGCACAATAGCCGTGTCAACCCCGCCTCCTTCCTCTTCCGGTTCGCGTATCCGAGGGTTCCCGATGTCGAACGAACACTCCTCCCGCCGGTCGTTCCTGCAGGCGTCGGCCGCCGCCACCGCCGGGGCGGTGCTGCTGAACTCCAGCCCGGTTCACGCCGCCGGGTCGGACACGCTGAAGGTGGCCCTGGTCGGGTCCGGCGGCCGCGGCCGCGGGGCGGCCGAGAACGCGCTGCTGGCGGACAAGAACGCCAAGCTGGTCGCCCTGTGCGACGTGTTCGAGGACCGGCTGCTCCAGGCGCACGACCTGCTGAAGAAGGACTACCCGGACCAGGTGGACGTGCCGAAAGAGCGGCAGTTCACCGGGTTCGACGGGTACAAGGCGGCGATCGACGCGGCCGACGTGGTGCTGCTGTGTTCCACCCCCGCGTTCCGCCCGCAGCACGTGGCGTACGCGGTGGAGAAGGGCAAGCACATCTTCATGGAGAAGCCGCACGCGGTGGACGCCACCGGCATCCGGTCGGTGCTGGAGAGCGTGAAGACGGCGAAGGAGAAGAACCTGTGCATGGTGTCCGGGTTCTGCTGGCGGTACCACCAGCCGAAGCGGGAGACGCTGAAGCGGATCGAGGACGGGATGATCGGCGACGTGCAGGTGGTGCACAGCACCTACCTGACCGGCGAACTGTGGTACCGCGGGCACGAGGACAAGACGCCGATGGAGTACCAGCTGCGGAACTGGTACTACTACACCTGGCTGTCCGGCGACTTCCTGGTCGAGCAGCACATCCACAGCATCGACAAGATCAACTGGGTGATGAAGGGGCAGATGCCGGTGGCGGCGCAGGGGATGGGCGGGCGGCAGTCCCGCACCGACAAGAAGTACGGGAACGTGTGGGACCACTTCACCGTGGTGTACGAGTACGCGAACGGGGCGAAGGCGTTCAGCCAGTGCCGGCAGGTGGACAAGACGTTCGGCAGCACCCACGACTACCTGTACGGCACCAAGGGCACGGCCGAGCTGATGGCCCACACCGTCACCCCGCACGGCGGGAAGGCGTGGAAGTTCGCCGACAAGAAGAAGCACGACATGTACCAGACGGAGCACGACGAGCTGTTCGCCGCCATCCGCGCCGGCAAGGTGATCAACGACGGCGAGGCGTCGGCGCTCAGCACGCTCATGGGCATCATGGGGCGGGAGGCGGCGTACAGCGGGCAGAAGCTGACGTGGGAGGATATGCTCAAGTCGAAGCAGGACCTGGTGCCGGAAAAGCTGGCGTGGGGCGACGCCCCGCCGGTCGCCGTGCCGGTGCCGGGCCGGTACAAGTTCGTCTGAGTGTAGCCCGCACACTCCGTGTGCGGGTATGTACTTTCCGCACACGGAGTGTGCGGGCTACACTCCCAGACGCCATGCCCCGGTTCCTCCCACTTCTGGCAATCTTCGCGGTCGGGTGCGGGGGGCGGGGCGATCCGCTCACCACCCCCGACCCGCCGGCGTCCGCCGACGCCGACTGGATCCACCCGGTCGGGGCGATGGCGGACGTGCCGCGGTGGGGGCACCGCGACGGCCTGTCCGTCGGCCTGTGGCCGTCCGACGGGCCGCCCGGCCTGGTCCGCATCTACGCCCCGTACCTCGGGCACAAGCACTCGCGGATGGTCAACTTCGTGTCGATCGAGCCGGTGGCGAACGGGGTGCGGGCGCAGTCCGAACTGGACGCCAGCCCGCACACCGGCAAGCCCGGCCTGATGTTCACCGCCGTCGACGCGTTCGCCGGCACCGCCCCGGACCCCGGCGCGAAGGCGTTCGCCCCCGGTCGAATCGGGACGGATAACGGTGTGCCCACGCTGTCGTTCGACGTGGTGACGGAGAAATTCCGCAACGGCACCCAGCCGGTCATCCGCGTGCTGTTCCGCCGAGACCGCCCGCACGAGGTCGGGTTCCGCGTGTCCGCCGTGCCCGGCAGCACCCCCATGCACTCGTGCGTGCTGTCCGCCACGATGGGCAACTACGCCCGCCTCCGCCGCATCCACCTGGCCGACGAGGCGGCAGACTCGCTGAAGCTGTGGCCGAAGTACACCCCCGACCCGCTCGGGTTCGCCCCGTGGCGGCAGTGGCCGCGGGAGAAGCTGCTGAAGCGGGGCGACGAGCGGGTGGTCGCCGCCACCCCGGACGAGCCGGACCCGGCATCCGCCCCCATGCCCGGCGTCCACCCGGCGTGGCGGTACACCGGGACGAAGGCCACGCAGTACTGGCGGACGGCCGACGCCGCCGGGCTGGTGGTGCGGGCGAACGGCCGCGAGACGTTCTGGGCGTCGAACACGCCCATCCCCGGCGGCATCTCGTTCGAGAACTTCGAGTTGGAAGCGCCGTTCCGCGACGGCCAGGAGTTCTGGTTCGGGGTGACGCCGCAGACGCCGGCCGAGCTGGGGTTCCAAAAGTAGGGTGGGCACTGCCCATCGGCCTTACAAAAGATGGTGGGCAGTGCCCACCCTACGAAACTACTCACACGAGGCCCTCCCATGACCACCCGACGCGAGTTCCTGGCCGCCGGTGCGGCGGCCGTTGCCACCACCGCTTTCCCGGCGTTCGCCGCGGATGCGCCGAAGAAGCCGAAGCTGCGGATCGCCGTCAAGTACGGCATGATCGGCATCAAGGGCACGCCGACGGACAAGTTCAACGCCATCAAGAAGCTCGGGTTCGAGGGGGTGGAGATCGACAGCCCGAGCGGGCTGAAACTGGACGAGGTGGTGGCGGCGACGAAGGAAACCGGTGTACTCGTCCACGGGGTGATCGACTCGGTCCACTGGCGGGACACGCTGTCGCACCCGGACGAGGCGGTGCGGGCGAAGGGGCTGAAGGCGCTGGAGGGGGCGCTGAACGACGCCAAGACGGTGGGGGCGGACACGGTGCTGCTGGTGCCCGGCGTGGTGAACAAGGACGTGACCTACGAGCAGTGCTGGGAGCGGAGTACGGCCGAGGTGAAGAAGGCGCTGCCGCTGGCCGAGAAGCTGAAGGTGAAGATCGCCATCGAGACGGTGTGGAACAACTTCATCACCAAGCCGCAGCAGTTGATCGACTACGTCGATCAGTTCAAGTCCGGGTGGGTGGCGGCGTACTTCGACATCTCCAACATGATCAAGTACGGGGTGCCGCCGGCCGAGTGGATCCGCCAGTTGGGCAAGCGGATGGTGAAGTTCGACTTCAAAGGGTACAGCACTCCGCTGGCGAAGAAGTCGGGCAAGGACGGCGACGGGTTCCAGGCGAAGATCGGCGAGGGGAGCGAGGACTGGCCGGAGGTGCTGAAGGCGCTCGGCGAGATCGGGTACGACGGGTGGGCCACGTCGGAGGTGAACGGCGGGGACGAGAAGTGGCTGGCCGAGGTGGCCGACCGGATGAAGACGGTACTCGGGTTAAAGTGAACGTGGCGAGCCGGGAGCGTGAGCGACCGGAGGAGGTGACTCCTCCGGTCGCTCACGCTCCCGGCTCGCCTTCAAACACCCGGCGGCTCGCCTTACGCCACCTTGTACAGCCCCGGCCGGGGCACCGGCGCCGCCTCCAGCGAGTCCTTGATGTCCAGCTTGGCGGGCATCAGCGTCTCGGTGCTGTTCAGCGCCGCGTCCCACGTCACCACCTCGCCGGAGTACGCCGCCATCCGGCCCATGATGGCCGTCAGGGTGCTCTCGGCCACCCCCTGCAGTTCGTTCAGCGGCTTGTTGTCCCGGATGCTCTTGATCAGGTCGATGTGCTCCTGCACGTACGGCCGCTCCTTACCCGGCCGGGACACCGTCTTGCCGCTGATCTGGTACCTGTTCACCTTGCACACCCCCTTGCTGCCGTACACCGTCTCGGACACGTCGCCGGTGGTGTTCTTCACGTGCGAGCACATGCTGTACATGGGGATGCCGCCCGCGTACTCGTACTCCAGCGCGAACAGGTCGTAGATGTGCCCGACCGTGTTCGGGTTGCCCGGCTTGCGGGTGAGCCGCCCGCCCTGGCCGACCACCTTCGTCGGGTGCCCCTTCATCACCCAGTTGATCACGTCCAGGTTGTGCACGTGCTGCTCGACGATGTGGTCGCCGCACAGCCACAGGAAGTGGTACCAGTTGTTCAGCTGGTACTCCATGTCCGACGTCCCGTCCTTCCGCTCGCGGAACCACGGCTCGCCGCCGTTCCACGAGCAGCGGGCGGACACCACGTCGCCGATCGCCCCGTCGTGGATGGCCTTGATGGTCTCGATGTACCCGGTCTGGTGCCGCCGCTGCGTGCCGGCCACCAGCGACGTGCCGTTCTTCTTCACCTCGTCCACCAACTCCAGGCACTTGCGGATGCCGGGGCCGTCCACCGCCACCGGCTTCTCACAGAAGATGTGCTTCTTCGCCTTCACCGCCGCTTCCAGGTGGACCGGGCGGAACCCGGGCGGGGCGGCCAGGATGATGATGTCGCACCCGGCGTCGATCACCTTCTGGTGGTTGTCCAGCCCGTCGAACAGGCGGTCGGCACATTCCAGCCGCGGACCGAACTCTTTCTGGTGCCGCTTCACCAGCCCGGCCGCCTTGCCCGGGAACACGTCGCCGGCCGCCCACAGCACGGTGGCCGGGTCGGCGTTCAGGCTGTCTTCGATGGCGCCGGTGCCCCGGCCGCCGCAGCCGATGACGCCCACCTTGATCTTCTCCGGCCCGGCGGCGTGCACCGGGGAGAGGGTGGCGACGGCGGCGGTGGCGGCCACGGCGGCCCCCGCTTTCAGGAAGTCTCGGCGGTCGGACGCGGTCATGGAGAGTCACCTTTCGGGACGGGAGAGGGTACGAGTCTCAGGCCGGGCGACGTTCGCCCGGTCGGTCACTTCGACTGGTTCTCTTTCAACACCAGCGGCTTCAGCCCGACCAGTTCGGGGTACTCATCCGCCGGCAGGGCGACGCGGAACCCGATGTCGTCCATCTTGGTCAGCCACCACACGCTCCGCGGGCGGTTCGGGTCGTCGGCCATCCAGTCTATCTCGGACACCAGCCGGCGGGCGGCTCGCAGGTCGGCCGCCTCGTCCTTCCAACTGCCGCCCTTCACCACGTGCCCCCACTTCTGGTCGGTGGGTCTGGTGAAGGTGAGCGCCTTCAGCGGGTTCTGGCTGCGGGCGTCGTACAACTTCGGGTCGAACAGGTCGAGGGTCCACTCGGCCACGTTCCCGTGCATGTCGTACAGGCCGAACTTGTTCGCCTTCTTCGCCCCCGGCTTGTGGGTGGTGCCGTCCGGCAGGTCGGACGTGGCCGAATTCTCCTTATACCAGGCGTAGTCGGCCAGCTTCTCCTTCGTGTCGTCGAACCCGTACGGGCCGTTGAACCCGGCCCGGCAGGCGTACTCCCACTCGGCCTCGGTGGGCAGGCGGTACGGCCGCTTCGTCTTCAGCCGCAGCCAGTGGCAGAACACCATGGCCGCGTGGTGGCCCATGCAGATGGCCGGCTTGCCCGCCCGCGCGTGCCCGTAGCTGTCTTCCACATACGGGTTGGTCGGGCGGGTGATGGCGTCCGGCTTCTCCACCTTGTTCTCGTCCTTGCTCACCGCCTTCGCCTTGCCGTCCGCCTCGTCCCGCCGCGGCAGCGACCCGCTCCGGTACCACAGGTCGTACAGGTCCCAGGTGGTCTCGAACTTGGCCAGCCAGAACGCCCGCACCGTCACCTCGTGCTGCGGCCCCTCGTTCTCGCCCCGGCCCGGTTCCGCCGCCGGGCTGCCCATCTTGAACTTGCCGCCGGGCACGTACACCATTTCGAACGTGGCCTGCGACTTCACCCGCTTCACGAACTTCTGCTCGAAGTTCGGGTCGTCCGGATCGCCCTCCGGATCGACCACCCGGATCTCGTCCTGGACGGTCTCGGTGAACCCCTTGGCCGGCAGGTCCACCTTGCTCGGCACCGCCGGGTTCTCGGGCACCGGCAGGATGGTGCTCGCCGGCGCCTTGAGCGGCTTCTTGTCGTCGGTCGTCTTCGTCTTCGCCTTGTCGTCGGCGAACCCGATCGCCACCCCGAGGGCGACGACCGGCGCGGCGAGCAGCAGCGTGCGGCACTTCATACAGGTAGAATCTCCGAAGGGCGGCCGGCTGTCAAACGTCTTCCGGCGGTTCCGCGTTCTGAGGAGGGCCGAGGTATGGGTCGGCACGGGCGGGCGGGGCTGGTCGTGGGTCATCTTATCCTGGCGGCCGGGATCGGACACGCCGCCGACCCGCTGACGCGGTTCGAGGCCAAGTCCGTCCACATGGGGACGGAGTGGCGGATCGTGCTGTACGCGCCTAACCAGGGGATGGCGGAAACGGCGACTCAGGCGGCGCTCGCGCGGGTGAAGCAACTCGACGAGGTGATGAGCGACTACAACCCGAAGTCCGAGCTGATGACGCTGTTGGCGAAGAACGACGCCGACCCCGGCAAGCCGATTCAGGTGGGCGACGACCTGATCCGGGTGCTTGTTCATGCACAAGATGTGGCGGGCAAGTGCGACGGGGCGTTCGACGTGACCGTCGGCCCGCTGGTGAAGCTGTGGCGGGCGGCCCGCAAGTCGAAGGAACTGCCGAAGGCGGAAGAACTTGCGGCGGCGAAAGAGCTAGTCGGGCACAAACTGCTGACTGTGGACGAGAAGGCGAAGACGGTGACGCTGGCGAAGGCCGGGATGCGGCTCGACCTGGGCGGCATCGGCAAGGGGTTCGCCGCGGACGCGGCGCTGGCGGTGCTGAAAAAGCAAGGGGTTACGAGCACGCTGATCGCCGCCAGTGGGGACATCACAGTCGGCGACCCGCCGCCGGACAAGGACGCCTGGGTGGTGGACATCGCCCCGATCGGGAAGGGGATGCCGGCCCGCCGGGTGAAGCTGGCGAACGCCTCCGTGTCCACCTCCGGCGACCTGTTCCAACACGTTGAGGTGGCAGGGGTGCGGTACTCGCACGTCCTCGATCCGAAGACCGGGCTGGGGCTGACCGGCCGGCGGAGCGGCACCGTCGTCGCCGCGAAGGGGTGGCAGGCGGACGCGCTGACGAAGGCCGCCAGCGTGCTGCCGCCGGACAAGGCGAAGGCGGTGATCGAGGGGTTCGGCGGGGAGATGTACCTGGTGGTAAAGGAATCGGAGGACGCAAAGGAGCAAGCGACGGAGACGAAGGGGTTCGAGAAGTACGAGGTGAAGTGACGCGGCGGGCGCCGACCGCCGCGGGCGGTCGGCGGGCCGCCACAGAGGGCGGCCCCTACAAAACCCCCGGCGGTAGGGGCCGCCCTCTGTGGCGGCCCGCTGGTCTGGCGGAGCCAGACCAGCATCTATCACGCCGCGTACACCTCCAGGAACCCCCGCAGTTGCTCTGCCAGCAGCGGTTTCAGTTTCTCCGGCTTGAGGTCGTCGGCGGTCACGAACTTGAGCGTCACCACGTCCACCCCCTCCCACCGCCCGCGGTCGATGGTCGGGTCGCGGCCGACGCCGTCCCACTTGGCCAGGTTGAATTGCGACTGTTTGGCCGGCAGCCACACCTCCAGCGCCACCGCGTCCTTCGTCTTCACCCGCACCCAGAAGCGGTTCGACTGCGGCACGCGGACGGTGATGGCGTCCACCACGTCCCACCCGATTTTCAACTTCGGCTCGATGTCGCGGAGCAGCTTGAGCAGCTTCGGCAGCAGCCCCCTGTCCCACTTCCGCCCCTTGCCCGGCGGGAACCCTTTATCCCCCAGGTGCCACTTCTCGCCGTCGATCTTCCACGGCATGGCCGCCTCGATCTTCGCCGCCACCGCCCCGCCGCCGTCGGTCAGCTCGCCGAACGACTCGACGCACTTCGCCAGGAACGCCTTGAACGTGGGCGTCTCGGTCTCCTCCTTCTTCACGATCGTCACCACCACCGACTGCCCCGGCCCGCGGCCGTCGTTCGTCACCTCCACCCGGTGGTCGCGGCTGTACCCCTCGTGGCCGGGGTAATCGGAGAGCGGGCGGAGGTTGAGGGTGGCGGTGAGGTCGGCCGTCTTGAAGGCGTTTCGCCGCACGCGGAAGGCCAGTCGCAGATACCCTTCCATCCCGGTCATGGCGTGCAGGAACCAGCCCTTCGACTTCTTCACCGGGGCGACTTCCACGATGGTGCGGTGCGTCCAGTTGGTCTCGCCCCACTCGCCGAGCGTTTCGACCTGCTCGATGATTGACAGCAGGGCGTCACCGTCCCACTTGCACGCGGTCCCGCGGGTGGTGATGCGGTCTTTCGTGTGCCACTTGATGCCGTCCAGTTCCCACGGCAGCTTGGCGTCCTTGCCCACGTCGGCCAGGTCGATGTCGCCGAGCTTTTCCGCCAGGGCTTTCATCGAGTCGAACTTCGGCCGTTTGGCGAACGGCCCCGCTTCGAGGACGCCGGCGAGGATGCGGCCGGTGTGGGAGGGGGGAAGATCACCCCACCCCCGGAACGCTTCGCGTTCCGACCCCTCCCCAGCGGGGAGGGGCGGGTGTGATTGGGCTTTCGATTTGGACCCCGCCCCCACCCCTCCCCGCTGGGGAGGGGTCGTCGGGGAACGAAGTTCCCCGGCGGGGGTGGGGTTCTGATCCACCCGCTTCGCATACGCCACCACGTCCTCCGGCGTGCCGACGGCCACCACTCGCCCGCCGTTGACGCCCGCCTCCGGCCCCATGTCCACGATCCAATCGGCCGTCTTGATCACGTCCAGGTTGTGCTCGACGACGATGACGGTGTTGCCCAGATCGACCAGCCGGTGCAGCACGTCGAGCAGCTTCCGCACGTCGTCGAAGTGAAGTCCCGTCGTCGGCTCATCGAGCAGGTAGAGTGTCTTGCCGGTGCTCGGCCGGGCCAACTCCGCCGCCAGTTTCACCCGCTGGGCCTCGCCCCCGCTCATCGTCGGGGCCGGCTGCCCCAACTGCATGTACCCCAGCCCCACGTCGGCCAGGGTTTGCATCACCCCGCGGATTTTCGGGATGTTGCCGAACAACTCCAGCGCCTCGCCGATCCGCATGTTCAACACGTCCGCGATCGACTTGCCGTGGTACTGCACGAGCAGCGTTTCCGGGTTGTACCGCTTGCCGTGGCAGGTGTCGCACTCCACCCACACGTCCGGCAGGAAGTGCATTTCGATCTTCTTCTGCCCGTTCCCCTCGCACGCCTCGCACCGCCCGCCTTTCTGGTTGAAGCTGAACCGCCGCGGGTGGTAGCCCCGCACCTTGCTCTCGGGCAGACGGCTGAACAACTCGCGGATCAGGTCGAACACGCCGGTGTAGGTGGCGGGGTTCGACGACGGCGAGTTGCCGATCGGGTCCTGATCGACGTTGATGATCTTGTCGAGGTGGTCGAGGCCGAGGATGTCGTCGTGGGCGGCGCCGGCGGTGCGGGCGCGGTTCAGCTTGCGGGCCAGCGTGTTGTACAGCACCTCGTTCACCAGCGAACTCTTGCCCGACCCGCTGACGCCGGTGACGGCCACGAAGCAGCCGAGCGGCAGGTGAACATCGACGTTCCGCAGGTTGTGCTGCCGGGCACCGAGGATGGTGATGAACTTTCCGGGCGAGCCGGGAGCGTGAGCGACCGGAGCAGTAGCGTTCTCCGGTCGCTCACGCTCCCGGCTCGCCACACACCGCCGATTCGTCGGCACCGGAATCGACAACTTCCCTCCGAGGTACTGCCCGGTGAGCGACCCCTTCGCTTTCAGCACCTTCGCCGGCGGGCCGGCGGCGGTGATCTCACCCCCGCGGTCGCCGGCACCGGGGCCGAAGTCGAGCAGGTGGTCGGCGCTCTCGATCACCTCGCGGTCGTGCTCCACCAGCAGCAGCGTGTTGCCCAGGTCGCGCAGGCGGTGCAGCGCCCCGAGCAACCGCTGGTTGTCCCGCGGGTGCAGGCCGATGGTCGGCTCGTCCAGCACGTACAGCACGCCGGTGAGGCCCGACCCGATCTGCGACGCCAGTCGAATCCGCTGCGCCTCGCCCCCGCTCAGAGTCGGCCCCTTGCGATCCAGGCTGAGGTATTCCAGCCCCACGTCCACCAGGAACTTCACCCGGTTGACGATCTCGCGGAGCACTTCGCCGATCACCTGCTGGTCGTGCTTGCTCAGCTTGATGTTCTGGAACCGCTTGAGGGCTTCGCCGAGCGGTTCGGCGCAGGTGTCGCGGAGGGTGCGGCCGTTGAACCGCGTGGCGGCGGAGTCGGGGCGAAGGCGGGCACCGTGGCAGGCGTTGCACGGCACCTCGTCCACGATGTGGTCCAGCCGGAAGCGGTAGATGAAGCTGACGCGGCTGGCCTCGTCGACGGCGGGGAACAGGCCCTTGTATTGAAAGTGACAAGGAGCAAGTGACAAGTTAGAAGTAGAACCCGCCGAACCTTTGCTCGCCTTCGATTTCTTATTTGTCACTTGTGACTTGTTCCTTGTTCCTTCCGGCGACAGCCACGCCTCGCCCGTCCCCTGCAACACCACCCGCTGGTGAACCGGCTCCAACTCCTCCCACGGCGTGTCCAGGCTGAACCCACCGTGTTTGGCGATCGTTTCGGCGAACGGCAGCCACGGGCTGCCCGCCTCGCAGCTCGGCCACGCCGTCACCACCCCGTCCCGCAGTGACAGCGACCTGTCACCGATCAGCAGATCGACGTTCGCCCCCCGCTGGAAGCCCAGCCCCTCGCACGTCGGGCACCAGCCGAGCGGGGAGTTGAAGCTGTAGTTGTGCGGGCTGAGCAACTCGTAACTCGTCCCGCACCGGTCGCACGCCAGGTGCTGGCTGAACCGCTCCACCTTCCACTTGGGTTCGTCCACGTCCTGATCGACGAACGCCAGGTGCATCACCCCGTTGCCCAGGCTGAGCGCCTGTTCCACCGCCTCGGCGATCCGCCCGCGGGTGTTCGGCCGCACCACGTTGCGGTCGATCACCACCTCCACCTTGTGCTTGCGGCGGTGGTCGATGGCCGGCGGTTCGTCCACCCCGTAGCTCTTGCCGTCCACCCGCATCCGCACGAACCCGGCCCGGCGGATCTCGTCCCAAATCGCTTCGTACTTCTCCTGCCCTTTGCGCTCGATCGGGGCCATCACGTAAATCTTCGACCCGTCCGGCAGGCCGGTGATGCGTTCGACGATCTCATCTGTGGTTTGAGTGCCGATGGGGATGTCGCACTTCGGGCAATACCGCTGCCCCAACCGGGCGTAGGCGATCCGCAGGTAGTCGTACACCTCGGTGATGGTGCCGACGGTGCTCCGCGGACTCTTGCTCGTGGTCTTCTGTTCAATCGCAATCGCCGGACTCAGCCCGGAGATGTGTTCCACCTTCGGCTTTTGTACCTGTCCCAAGAACTGCCGGGCGTAGCTGCTCAGGCTCTCGACGTACCGCCGCTGCCCCTCGGCGTAGATGGTGTCCATCGCCAGCGACGACTTGCCCGACCCCGACGGCCCGCAGAACACCGTCATCTCGTTCCGCGGGATGCGGGCGTTGACGGACTTCAGGTTGTGGAGGGACGCGCCTTCGATGTCGATGTGCGTAATGGCGCCGTTATTGGTCACGGAACCATTCGTCATCAGGGTGGTGGCCTTCCGCCCCTTCTTCGGCTTCTTATGCTGACTGCTGACTGCTGACTGCTGATTCAGGACGGGCCGCAACGCCTGCCCGGTGAACGACTCGTCGTGTTTCACGATCTGTTCCGGCGTGCCCACCGCCACGATCCGCCCGCCGCCGCTGCCGCCCTCCGGCCCCATGTCGATGATCCAGTCGGCCGTCTTCATCACGTCCAGGTTGTGCTCGATGACGAGCACCGTGTTCCCCTGGTCGGCGAACCCGTGCAGCACCTCCAGCAGCTTGCGGATGTCCTCGAAGTGCAACCCCGTCGTCGGTTCGTCCAGAATGTAGAGCGTTTTGCCGGTGCCGCGGCGGCACAGTTCCTTCGCCAGCTTCACCCGCTGAGCCTCACCGCCCGAGAGTGTGGGCGACGGCTGGCCGAGCTTGATGTAGTCGAGTCCCACGTCGTGCAGGGTGCGGAGCATGGCGTGGACTTTCGGCACATTCTCGAAGTGCGTCACGGCGTCGCCGACTTCCATGTCGAGCACTTCGTGGATGTTCCGCCCGCGATAGCGCACCTGGAGCGTCTCGCGGTTGAACCGCCGCCCCTCGCACACCGGGCACGTCACCCACACGTCGGCCAGGAAGTCCATCTCCAGCTTGTTCGCGCCGTTGCCCTCGCACGCCTCGCACCGCCCGCCCTCGCGGTTGAAGCTGAACCGCCCGGCGTCGTACCCTCGCAGTTTCGCGTCGCTCATCATGGCGAACAGACTGCGGATCTCGTCCCACACTTTGATGTAAGTGGCCGGGTTCGACCGCGGGGTGCGGCCGATCGGCGTCTGGTCGATGTCGATCACTTTGTCGATCTGGTCGGCGCCCACAATCTTGTCGTGCGCGCCGATGGTGTGCGGGGTGTCGTCGCCCGCATCCTCCCCCTCTCCGTTTCGGGGAGGGGGTTGGGGGGTGGGGTCTCCGCGACCGTTCGCCGCCACGCTCACCCGCAGGGCCTCCATCAACACGTCATTCACGAGCGACGACTTCCCCGATCCGCTCACCCCCGTCACCACCGTGAACTTGCCGAGCGGGATGTCTACGGTCACGTCTTTCAGGTTGTTGTGTTTGGCACCGACGACGCGGATGCTCTTGCCGTTCCCGTCGCGCCGCTTGGACGGGATGGGGATGCTCTTGACACCGGTCAGGTACTGCCCGGTCGGGCTGTTCGGGTTCGCCAAGACGTCCGCAGGTAAACCGGCCGCGACGATCTCCCCACCCCGCACTCCCGGCCCCGGCCCGAAGTCCACGAGGTAGTCCGCCGCCCGCATGGTGTCCTCATCGTGCTCGACGACGAGGACGGTGTTGCCCATGTCTCGCAGGCGAAGGATGCTGTTCAGCAGCCGCTGGTTGTCCCGCGGGTGCAGCCCGATGCTCGGCTCGTCGAGGATGTACAGCACGCCGACCAGCCCCGACCCGATCTGACCGGCCAGTCGGATGCGCTGGGCTTCACCTCCGCTGAGGGTCGGCGCGGAGCGGTCCAGGCTCAGGTAGTGCAACCCGACGTTCAGCAGGAAGCCGACCCGCGCGCGGATTTCCTTCAGTAGTTCGCCGGCGATCTGCTTCTGCACCGGGTTGAGCGTCGTCTCGAACTGATCCAGCCACGGCACCAGGTCGCCGATCGACAGGCCGCCGAGTTCGATGAGCGTCTTGTCGCCCACCCGCACGTTGCGGGCCTGCGGGTTCAGCCGCTGCCCCTGGCACGCCGGGCACTTGACCACCCGCATGTACTTTTCCAGTTGCATCCGCCGCGGGCCGGCCGTCGCCTTCTTGAACTGGGCCACCATCTGCGGCACCACGCCCTCCCACTTGCCGCTGTGCTTCCAGATCTTGCCGAACCGCTGCTTCCACTCCCACACGATGTGCGCGTCCCCGCTGCCGTTCAGCAGCAGGTTCTTGTGTTCCGCGGTCAGCTTCTTCCACGGCGTCTTCAGGTCGATGCCGAGCGACTTACCCACGCCCTCGTAGATGTGCTTCCGCCACTTGCCCATGCCCTTCAGCGAGCCGACGAGCGGGATCGCCCCGTCGTAGAAGCTGACGGAGTCGTCGGGGATGAGCAGCTCTTCGGCGAACGTGAACTGGCTGCCCAGGCCGTCGCACGACAGGCACATGCCCTGCGGGTTGTTGAAGCTGAACAACTGGGGCGACGGCGGCTCGTAGCTGATGTCGCAGTGCGTGCAGGCGTAATGCGCCGACAAAAGAATGTCGGCGGTTCCAGGTTCCAGGTTCCAGGTTCCAGGTTCAGAGTTCGACGGCTTCGGTTTGCTGTTCTTCTCTTCACTTGGAACCTGGAACCCGGAACCTGGAACTTCCGGAGAAATGATGACGTTCCCTTCCGCCACGTTCAGCGCCTGATCGACGCTCTCGGCCACCCGTGTGCGGAAGGTGCCCTCGTTCTTTCGCTGGAGACGATCAATCACGATCTCGATGTCGTGCTTGATCTTCTTGTCGAGCTGCTGGTTCTCGTCCATCCGCACGATCTTGCCGTCCACCCGCGCCCGCACGAACCCCCGCTTTACCATGTCGGCGAAGAAATCGACGAACGCCCCCTTCTGCCCCCGCACCACCGGCGCGAGCACCAGGAACTTCGTGCCTTCGGGAAGGGCCAGGATGCGGCCGACGATCTGCTCGCGGGTTTGCGCCGTGATCGGCCGCTGGCACGTCGGGCAGTGCCCCTGCCCGCACCGGGCGTACAGCACCCGCAGGAAGTCGCTCACCTCCGTGACGGTGCCGACGGTGCTGCGGGGGTTGCGGCTGGCGCTCTTCTGCTGGATGGCGATGGCCGGCGACAGCCCGCCGATGTAATCCACGTCCGGCTTGGGCAGTTGGCCGAGGAACTGGCGGGCGTAGTTGCTCAGGCTCTCGACGTACCGCCGCTGCCCTTCGGCGTACAGGGTGTCGAAGGCGAGCGAGCTTTTGCCCGACCCGCTGACGCCGGTGAACACGATCAGCTTGTTCCGCGGCAGCTCCAGGTTGACGTTCCGGAGGTTGTGCTCGCGGGCACCCCGCACGACGATGCTGCTGTTGTCCATAACGGCGCTGCCGCTCCTGCGGACCACATGCGAACAGAGGGTACAAGCGAATACTAGTCAAATCGGCGGCCGGGGGAAATAGGGAAACCGCGAACCCGCCGGCCGGCCGGCGTATCATGCCTGTGAGCCTCGCGGCGGCACCGGACAGGCTCGTTAAAATCTGACCGCCGCTTCCCCAGCATGGCCGACGCCAAACTGCGTCACGCGATCGCGTTCGAAGCCGCACGTCTGATGTACGACCGGGTGGAGACGGAGTACTTCACCGCCAAGCTGAAGGCCGCCAAGCGGCTGTGCCGCGGGTACGTGAAGCCCAACGACCTGCCGAGCAACGCCGAGATCCGCGAGCTGGTGCAGCACTTCGCCCGCACCTACGAGGGCGACCGCCGCACCGCCAACCTGAAGCAGATGCGGCTGCACGCCCTGCGGATGATGAAGCTGCTGTGCCGGTTCCGCCCGCGGCTGATCGGCAGCGTGATGACCGGCCACACCCGCCAGGGGTCGGACATCGACCTGCACCTGTTCACCGACCACGTCGAGGCGGTCACGCACACCCTGGACGCCGAGGGGTTGCAGTACGACGTGGAGCGGAAGCAGGTGACCAAGCACGGCGAGAGCCGGGTGTTCACCCACGTCCACGTGTACGACACGTTCAACTTCGAGCTGACCGTTTACGCCGACAACCTGGCCCACCACGTGTTCAAATCGAGCATCACCGGCAAGGCGATCGAGCGGGCGAGCATCGCCGAGTTGGAGCAACTGCTGGCGGCCGAGTACCCGGACCTGAACCTGGACGAGGCGCTGGCCGAGCAGGCCGAAGCCATCGACCCGTACCAGGTGTTCCGGGTGCTGCTGCTCCCGCTGGAGAATGTGAAGCAGCACGCCAGGTGGCACCCGGAGGGCGACGTGCTGTACCACTCGCTCCAGGTGTTCGAGCGGGCGAAGGACGTGACCCTGTACGACGAGGAGTTCCTGCTGGCGGCGCTGCTGCACGACGTGGGGAAGGGGATCGACCCCTACGACCACGTGACCGCCGGGCTACAGTCGCTGGAGGGGCTGATTACGGACCGCACCGCGTGGCTGATCGAACACCACATGCTGGCGCACGAGCACAAGGCCGGCACGCTCGGTGCCCGGGCACGCAAGCGGCTGGAGGAGAGCGAGCACTTCGAGGACTTGGTGGCGTTGCAGGAGTGCGACGCGGCCGGCCGGGTGCCCGGCGCCAGCGTTGGCACGGTGGACGAGGCGCTGGCGTTCATCCGAGATGTGGAGCGACAGAATCGGGGGAAGTGAGAACGGAGCCGGCGGCCCGCGTGCAGGTGCGGGCCGCCGGAGTTCACTGTTCATCAGCCGTTGCCGCTGTCGTCATCATCGTCGTCGTCGTCGCTGCCGTCGTCGTCACCACCACCGTTGCCCCCGCCGTCGTCGTCGAACGTCGGCAGGCCGGTCACGGTCTCGAACCCCACGACGGCCAGGGCGAGGCTGTCGAACACGCTCTCGTCCGGCGTGCCGTCGTCGCTCGCCCCGAGGGTGAACGCGGCCGTGTCGGTGCCGGCCCCGCCGTCCACCTCCACCACCGGCTCGTCGTCCGAGTTGATGCCGCCGGTCAGGCTGAGGTCGATGGAGTCGTTCCCCGCCCCCAGATCGACGCCGAGCATGAACACGCCGTCGATGTCCCCGCCCAGGTCGAGCATCACGTCGTCGTTGCCGGTGCCGGCGTCCACGCTGATGTCGGCGTCCCCGCCCAGGTTGCCGCCGGCGGTCCAGGCGAACGAGTCGTTCCCCGCCCCCAGCATGGCGTCCACCGTCAGGTTGCCGTTCACGTCGCCGCCCAACTCGCCGGTGAAGTCGTCGTTCCCGGCCCCGGTGTCGATGGTGACGCCCAGGTTGCCGTTCACCTCGCCGGCGGTCCAGGCGATCGTGTCGTTCCCGCCGCCGCCCATCAACTCCACGGTGGCGCCGTCGTTCACCGCCCCGCCGAGGGCGAGGGTCACGTCGTCGTTCCCGCCGCCGGCGTCCACCGTGATGTTCGCCGCCGCGTTCAGGTCCCCGCCCACGTTCACGTCCAGGGCGTCGTTCCCGGCCGCCAGGTTGAACGTCATGTCGGAGGCGCCGTTCACGCCGCCGGCGAGGGCGACGGTGACATTGTCCCGCCCGCCGCCGGTGTCGGCGGTCAGGGAGAAGGCGCCGTTGACGTCCGCCGCGCCGGTCACGTTCAGGGTGTCGTTCCCGCCGCCCAGGTCGAACCACAGGGTCGCGTCCCCGAGGTTTTCCGCGTCGCCCAGGTTCACCGTCACCTGGTCCGCCCGCCCGCCGCCCGTCACCCGGAGGTCCGGGTTCGACCAGAAGCTGGTGCCCTCCTCGTCCGCCCCGCTCGGGGTGGTCAGATCGACGTTCAGGGTGTTGGTCCCCTGGCCCAGGTCGATCTGGATCGACTGCACGTCGTCCCCGTCGAACATCCGCAGGAACTGCCCGCTCGCGGTCCGCACCAGGATGTCGCCGTCCGGGCGGGCGGAGATGCGGACGTTGTCGTTCCCCTGGTCGCCGGTCACCACCAGCGAGCTGCCGTTCAGCACGGCCGAGATGCTCGGGGTGGAGCGGTCTTCGAGCGGCTGGAGGGTGAGGGCCGGCCGGAACAGCGAACCCAGCCGCGTGGGCGAAAGGAACCGTTTCATGCTGCGTCTCCATGATGGGCAACGAACGCGACCGCCGGGCAGCCTGACCCGGCGGGGAGAGGGAACACGCCGACCCCGGCCCCGCGACGGCGGGGGTTGGATACCGAGTTCGGTTGTTCGTCTCAGGGCGGCGGGGTGTGCAGTGCCCGTTCCCATGTCGGGCCGGTCGATGAGTTGGTGGACGATCCCGGCTCAGACCGGCGGAAAACTGGACACCGAAAAAAGAAGTGGCGAAAAGGGGGCGGAAATCGGCGCCGACCCACGACAGTTCTCCGTTTTGGCACGCGTGTGGCGCGTGCCGGCGGGCGGCACTTGCGCACCGCCACGCCGGGCGTTGACACGTCGCGTTCGCAGGCGGCCGAACCGGCTTGGCGGGCCGTCGGTTACGACAAGCCGGCCGTCGCCTGCTTCGCGATTCTCTGCGAGCGGTGGGGAGAGTGTTCTGATTGCTCCCCGCCGCTCGCGGTAAAAACAAGGTGGTTCACTTCTTCAGCGTTTCCTCGAACAGTTTGGTCATCGCCGCCCACGACTCGTCGTCCGCCTTCTTGTCGTACTTCATGCCGTCGATCTTGTGCGAATCCGCCTTCGGCACGGTGAAGCTGTGGACGCACCCCGGGTACTCCTTGAAATCCAGGTTCGTCTTCGCCTCGTCCAGCGCCTTCTTGAAGTCGGCGATCGCCTGGGCCGGGATGAACTTGTCGTCCGCCCCGTGATGCACCTGCACCTTCGCGGCGATCTTCTTCGCCTCCTCCGGTTTCAGCTTCGGCAGGGCGGCGTGGAACGTGGACACCGCTTTCAGGTCCGCCCCGGCCGCCGCCAGTTGCAGGCAGGTGGTGCCGCCGAAGCAGTACCCGATGGCCGCGCACCGCCTGGCGTCGGTGAACTCGAAGTCGGTAAGCACCTTCAGCCCCTCCTTCGCCCGCCCCCGCCACACGTCGGCGTTCGCCCGCACCGCCGCCGACATCTTCTGCGCGTCCGGCGGGTGGTCCACCACCTTGCCGTCCCCGTACATGTCGCAGGCGAACGCCACATACCCCATCTTGGCCAGCATCTCCGCCCGCATCTTGGCGTAGTCGTCCAGCCCCCACCACTCGTGGACGACCAGCACGCCCGGCCGCTTGTCCTTGCTCGCGTCGTCCCAGTACAGGTGGCCGACGAACGTGACCCCGTCGAACTTGTACTCCACCTTCTTCGTCTTCACCGCGGCGAACGCGGTGGTGCCGAGGGCGACGACCACCGCCGCCAGCGCGAACCGTTTCATGCGCGACTCCTCCGATTTGTGGCCCCGGACGGGCGACAGGGGCCGAGTCAAGATATGATGATCCGCGTTCACGGACCCCTCACCCCCAGCCCCTCTCCCACCGAGGGGAGAGGGGAGCGAGTTATGCCCGACCCCGGCACCTTCCGCCTGACGCACCGCCGCGTCCGCCTGTTCTCCGACGCCGGCAAGTCGGAGGCCCGGCAACTGGCCGACGAGTTGAAGCCGTTTGTGGCTGAGCCGGCCGAGGCGATCGTGGTGATCGGCGGGGATGGCACCATGCTGCGGGCCATCCGCCAGCACTGGACCGACCGCCTGCCGTTCTTCGGGCTGAACACCGGCCACCTCGGCTTCCTGCTGAACGACCCGGCCGCCGACCACTTCTGGGACCGCGACCTGCGGAAGTACACCCTGCCGCTGTTGGACGTGGACGTGGGCGGGCCGAACGGCCGGCGGAACGAGGTGGCGTTCAACGACTGCTGGGTGGAGCGGGAGTCCGGACAGACGGCGTGGATCGAGGTGAGCGTGAACGAGGTGGTGCGGATGGCCCGCGTGGTGGCCGACGGCATGCTCATCGCGTCCGCTGCCGGCAGCACCAGCTACGCCCGGGCGATGGGAGCCACCCCGCTGCCGTTCAACGCCGATCTGCTCACCCTGGCCGCGTCGAACGTGCTCATCCCGGCGTTCTGGCGGCCGGCCGTCCTGCCGCTGGACACCACCATCCGCCTGCGGAACCTGGACCCGGCGAAACGTCCGCTACGGGGGTTCATCGACGGAATCGCCCAGGGGCCGGTGACGGAGATGACGGCGAAGGCGAGCGACACCGCGGCGGTGGAACTGCTGTTCGCCCCCGAGTATGATCCGGTGGCGAAGCTGGCCGTCACCCAGTTCCCGCAGTTGGGATGATTGAAAAGCAGGGAGTTAACCACAGAGGCACAGGGACACAGAGAAGACAGGAGAAAGAACTCTGAACACCCCTCCTCCTGTCTTCTCTGTGTCCCTGTGCCTCTGTGGTTAACTGAATCTTTTTCCGGAGCTTTCCATGCGCTGCCTGTTCGTCGCGGTGGTACTCGCCCTGTCGCCGGTGGCGTTCGCCCAGGAGGTGCCGCGAACGCACGACGTGGTGCCGGATGACTACTTCACCCTGAACACGATCACCGAGATCGCCGTGTCGCCGGACGGCAAACTGGTGGCGTACTGCCTGGGCACCTGGGACAAGGCCGAGGACAACCGCAAGACCGACCTGTGGGTGGTGCCCACCGACGGTAAGGGCAAGCCCACCCGCCTCACGTTCGACCGGGCGAACGACCGGCACCCGAAGTGGTCCGCCGACGGCAGGTCGATCTACTTCCTTGGCAACCGCAAGCGGGCGGCGGAGACGAAGGCTCCATTCGACGGCACCGCCCAGGTGTGGCGGATCGACGCGGCCGGCGGCGAGCCGAAGGCGGTGACGCGGGAGGCCGGCGGGGTGAGCGGGTACGACTACGCCCCGAAGGCCGGGGCCGTCTTCTACAGCACCGACGCCGACCACGCGGACGACGACGACTTCGCCAAACTGCGGGCGAAGTACGGCAAGGTGGAGTACGGGCACGGCAAGCGGAAGGTGAGCGAGATCCACCGGCTGGACGTGACCTCATGGCGGAGTGAAAAGGTGGTAGCGGAGAAGCGGTACGTCCGCGAGTTCGTGGTCACGCAGGACGGGAAGAAGATCGCCCTGATCTCGGCGTTCGACGACACGGTGGTGAAGAGCGAGGGCGAGAGCCGGGTGGACGTGTGGGAGGCGGGCAAGGTCGTCACACCGCCGACGGAGGCCTACCGCAAGAACCCGAAGAACAGCCCGTATGCGTGGCTGGAGAACCTGTGCTGGAACCCGAGCGGAACCAAGTTCGCATTCACTGCCGTGCACGATGCGTTCCCGGCGGAGGTCATCATCGGTGAGTCCCAGACGGCAGGGTGGGACGTTGCCCGGTTGGATCGAGAAGGGAAGTTCGAAGTCGCCGGGTACGGCCGCGGGTTGGGCGCACCAATGATCTGGCCGACCGAGGAAAGCATGATGATCCTCATGGAGCGAAAAGGGCTGTGCGGGGTTTATGTCGCGAACTGGAACACGAATCATGCCGCCGCGACGATCAACCCCGGCGAGAACATGCTGGGCTTCTCAACTTTCCCAGGGCAGCCCGGTATGGCTTACCTCGGGAGCAAGTCCGACGCCATGCTGTACCTTCGCGTCGTGACCCGAGAGGGCGAACTCGCGTACGACCCCAACCCGCACACCGCAGCCTGGAAAATTCCAAAGGTTCAGCACATCACCTGGAAGGCGCCGGACGGCGCCGAAGTCGGCGGGGTGCTGGAACTGCCGCACGGGTACAAGAAGGGGGACAAGCTGCCGCTGGTCGTCGCCATCCACGGCGGGCCGACCACCAGCACCAAGGCCGACCTGAACTTCGACCCGCACAACGGCCGGCTCTACTTCGCCGCCGCCGGGTACGCCGTCCTGCTGCCCAACTACCGCGGCAGCACCGGGTACGGGGACAAGTTCGTCACCGACCTGATCGGCCGGGAGAACGACATCGAGGTGAAGGACATCCTGGCCGGCATCCAGCACCTGATCAAGGAAGGCATCGCCGACGAGAACCGCGTCGGGTGCATGGGGTGGAGCAACGGCGGCTACCTGACCAACTGCCTGATCACGCTGAAGGACTCGCCGGTGAAGTTCAAGGCGGCGAGCAGCGGGGCGGGGATCGTGGACACGGTGGCCGAGTGGGGGTTCAACGACGAGCCGGCGTACCCGATCGTGTTCAAGAAGGGGCTGCCGTGGGAGCAGCCGGACATCTACAAGAAGACCTCGCCCACCTACGGGCTGGGGAACGTGACCACGCCGACGCTGGTGCATGTCGGCGGCGGCGACGAGCGGTGCCCGCCGGGGCACAGCCGCATGCTGTACCGGGCGCTGAAGGAGAACCTGAAGGCGCCGACCGAGCTGGTGGTGTACACCGGCGAGCCGCACGGCCTGACCAAGTACAGCAACCGCAAGGCAAAGATGGAGTGGGACCTGGCGTGGTTCGAGAAGTACCTGAAGAACGCGAAGTGATGCGGGAGTGTGGTCCGCACACCCCGGGG
>JALHQU010000004.1 GCA_022841795.1 Fimbriiglobus sp. | reverse complement strand
GGGGGGGGGGGGCAACGCGCGGGGCGCGCGCGGGGGGGGGGGCCCGTCTTCTAGAACCCCTCTCCCCGTCGTCGGCTGTCGCCGCCGCCGACCCTCTCCCCAACGGGGAGAGGGTACCAGACAGACCCTCACCCGACCACGGCCAGGATGTCGTCCTCGGTCATGATGAGGTACTCCTTGCCGTCCACCGTCACCTCGTTGCCGGCGTAGGAGGTGAACAGCACCTTGTCGTTCACCTTCACCTGGAAGCTCGCCCGTTTGCCGTTCTCCAGCACCTTGCCGTCGCCCACGGCCAGGATCTTGCCCTGCTTCGGCTTCTCCTTGGCGGTGTCCGGCAGGATGATCCCGCCGCTCGTCTTGTCGTCCGCGGTCATCCGCTCCACCACGATCTTGTCGTTCAGCGGGGTCACTTTCATCGACACGGTCTCCGGTTGCAGGGTGGGGAAAGTCGTGGCCGCGAGGAGTGTTATAGCCGCCGTCAGTTCGCCGGCCCGCCGTAGGCGGTGGACAGCGCCCGCCGGAGCATGTGCAGCAGCAGGCTGGTGTTCACCGGCTTGGGCAGCACGCTGTACACCTGGGCCTGCCGCGCCTGCTCGATCACGTCGCGGGTGGCGTCGGCCGTCACCAGCAGGGCCGGCAGCAGGGCGTTGAACAGCCGCACCTGCTGCAGCGCCTCCAGCCCGGTCATCCGCGGCATGTGCTGGTCGAACACCAGCAGGTGGAACGTCTCCACCCGCACGATGTCGATCGCCTCCTCGCCGCAGGTTGCCGTTCTGGTCGCGAACCCCGAATGCGCCAACACCCCGGCTAACGTCTCGCGGCTGCCCCGGTCGTCGTCGGTGACCAGGATCGAGTACGGACGCTCGCGGGTGTTCGATTCGAGGATCGCGGCGGTGGCGACCATGCTTCGTTCAGACCCTGGGCGACGGTGTCGCCTCGGGACTCCTCGCATAAGCCATCGGGGCCGTGCCATGCAAAGATGGTGCCGACGGGCAGGGTTCGCCCCGGGTGTCGGCAGTAAAGAGCCTAGCACATTCGACTTGGGGAACGCAACCGGAGTTCGCCCGCCGCCCGCGGGTCGTGACAATTCGGCGGATCGCCCGTGCGAACTGCCGCAACGGCAGACGCTCTACGCTGGTGTCCGGCCTTCAGGCCGTTCTTTGTCAGGCACACTGGTGATGATTCCCGCCTGGAGCATCCCCATGACCCGCAGCTCGTTCGTTCTGGCCGTCGTCGCCCTGGTGCTGGGTGGAACGACCGCCGAGGCCCAGTCCTCCGGCCGGGTCCGCCTCCGCGACCGGCCGTTCTTCACCGACCCGCTGCCCACCTACCCGTCCGGGTACGCCACCGGGCGAAGTAACTTCGGGGGGAACCCGGAGAACGCGGTCATGTACCCGGGGTACGGACTGGGGGCGAGCAACGGCGGGCCGGGGCACACCTACCGCGGGTACCACAGCTACAGCCCGAGCTACGGGTACGGGCAGAGCGGAATCGGGTTCGGGCCGGTGTGGGGCGGCGGGTACGGCCTGGGTTGGGGGATGGGGATTTCGCCGTACCGGGCTCGCTAAGCCGCTAGCGGCTTCGCCGGTCCTTCACCACGAAGTCCGCGTCCGTCAGCTTGGCCGGCACCTTGAAGTCGGTGAAGCAGTAGTATTCCGCCTCGGCCCCGTCCGGCTCGGTGGTGATGACCAACACCGGCAGACGGTATGACGGCGACTTCGGGTCGGCGTCGAAGTAGTACTGCCGCTTGCCGCCCTTCGGCAGCAGCGGGTCGTCGGACGCCTTGAGCGTCACCTCCACGCCGTCCACGGGGGACGCGAACTCCTTCCGCTCCACCTTGCCGAGCGAGCGGATGTTGTCCGCCGACCGCTTGCCCGCCTCGGCCTCTTCCACGAACTTGGTCAGCACCCGGATCGGCCGGCCGATGCCCGAGTCCTCGATCTTCCCGCGGGTGCGGCTGGTGGCCAGTGGGTTGTCCGGGTCCAGTTCCAGCTTCTTGCCGGCGCCGAGTAGGCGGTTGTCGCCCTCGCCGGTGACGATGATCAGCTTGCCGTTGTTCTGCCCCTTCACGAACACCACCTCCCGCCCGCGGCCGTTCTCGCCGGTGACGGTCAGCCGCACGCTGAACGGCTCCTGGCGGAACAGGAACCGCATCTCCTCGGTCGGCTGCTTCTTCCCGCCGACGGTCTCCCGTTTGGTCAGTTTCGACTCGAAATCCGGGATGCCGGCGAACCGCTTACCCGCCTCGTCCACCAGCCCGCGGACCGTTTTCAGGTCGCCCGCCGGGGCTGTCGGTTGCAGCGGCTGAATCGGGGCCGGCTTCTTGTCCACCGGCTCCAGGATCAGCTTCTTGTCCGGCTCACCATTCTTCGGATCGACGGCCGGCGGCAGCACAGGGCGTTCCTTCTTTTCCTGCTCCTCCCGTTCCTTCTTCTTCTCCTCCCGTCGCTCGCGGAGGCGTTCGAGGATGCCCTTCCGCTGGGCCTCGTCGTCGCCCACATCGGCGCTCACCTGCCACCCCGACGGGCCGTCCGGCACGCTGGCCGGGGGCGGGTTCGACGGCGAGCCGGGCAGGCCCGGCAGGGGTGGCAGCGTGCCGGGGGCGAGTTCCAGTTTCGGCGGCTTCACCCCACCGGCGGACGGGGCAGGGGAAAGAGCTTTCCCGGTGGGCAACGGCGGGGTCGGGGCGACCACATTGCCCTTGCCCGTCGGGTCGTTCAGGAACGCCGGATCCTTCTTCAGGTTCCGGAAGCAGCCCGCGGCAGCCAGGGAACCGAAAGCAAGCGCGACAAGTGCCAGCCGGACGTGCATGGAACGGCCTCCTGCAAACCGCGGAATGATACCCACGGGGCGGCGCGGGGGCAACCCGAACGATATTCCTCTTCGCCGCGACCTCCGGGAGCGGCCAAGCTGTCACCGCTCCCGGAGGTCGCGGCGAAGAGTGTAACGCCTTCACATTGCCCATTCCGTCACTCGGCCGCCGGCCGTACAATCATCCCCAGCGGTTCGCCACGAACTTCGGAGTGCGTCATGCGTCTCCCCCGCCTGTTCCTGTCCGCCGGGCTGGTGCCCGCCGCCCTGGCGGCCGTTGTGATCGCCCAGGCGCCCCCGAAGCCGGCCCTGCCGCCGGCACCGCCGCCCCCGCCGGGGGCCACCACCAAGGCGGACGACAAGAAGAAGCCGGCCGACCCGGTGGAGCTGGACAAGCAGGCGCTCACCGCCGCCGGGCTGAAGCCGGACGACACCGCCGGCCTGATCGAGTACCTGAAGTCCCGCACGCTGAACGACGTGGACCTGGGCAAGATCAACGACCTGATCAGGAAGATGGGCGGGGAGAACAAGTTCGACGACCGCGTCGCCGCGCAGGACCAACTGGTGCAGATCGGCGGCAAGGCGGTCGCCCCGCTGCGGATCGCGGCCAAGGACGAGTCGTCGTCCGCCGACCCGGAGGTGATCTACCGGGCGAAGCAGGCCATCCGGCGGATGGAGAAGGAGAAGGCGGTGGGGGCGGACATCACGGCGGCGGTCATCCGCACCCTCGGCCGGTCGAAGGACCCGCAGGCGCTGCCCACCGTCCTCGGGTTCCTGCCGCTGGCCGACTCGGCGGCGGTGGTGGACGTCATCCAGGAGGCGCTGCGGGAGACGGCCGCCGGGCCGGACGGCAAGCCGAACGACCTGCTGGTGAAAGCCCTGTCGGACGACAACGCCGTCCGCCGGCGGGTGGCGGCGCTGGCGCTCATCGAGGGCGGCACGCCGGGCAAGCCGCTGCGGTTCCCCGAGCTCCAGCCGAAGTTCGTCGAGATGGCGAAGGTGGACAAGGACCCGGCGGTGCGGTTCGTGCTCGCCCGCACCCTGGTGGCCGACGCCAAGGTGAAGGACGCGGTGCCGGTGCTCATCGACCTGATGCCGGACATGACCCGCGGGCAGAGCTGGCAGGCGGAGGAGCTGCTGCTGCAGATCGCCGGCAAGGACGCCCCGGCGGAGCGGTGCAAGCACACCCGCAACCAGTCGTCCCCGGACAAGGAACTGGCGAGCAACAAGAAGTCGCGGGAGGGCACCCGCGACGCCTGGAACAAGTGGTGGGCCACCGCCAAGGACAAGACCGACCTGGCCAAGATCGAGGTGAAGCAGACCCTCCGCGGACACTTCCTCATCGCCGCCAACTTCTGGGGCGGGGCCGGCCAGCAGGTGACCGTCACCGAGTACGGGACGGACGACAAGGTGCGGCTGCAGACCGGGTTCCAGGTGAACAACCAGGTGCTGGACGTGGCCATCGACGGGGCCGACCGGGTGTTCAGCATGGAGTACGGGGCGGCGCAGGTGAACGTCCGCGACCTGAGCGGCAAGGTGACGGCCACCTGGACCATCCCGGTCGCCCAGAACGCCCGCAACAACTTCCAGCCCAAAGGGGTGCAGGTGCGGGAGAACGGGAACGTGTTCGTCGTCCACGCGTGCGGGGTGGCCGAGTTCGACAAGGACGGCAAGGAGGTGTTCAAGTACAACCGGGAGGTGAACAAGCAGCCGGCCTACGACCTGGTCGGGGCCACCCGGCTGAAGAACGGCGAGCTGGTGCTGCAGCTGAACACCAACAAGGTGATGGTGGTGGACGAGAAGGGGAAAGAGGTGGAGGGCAAGAAGGCGTTCAACGTCGGGTCGCAGAACCAGTACCAGAAGTCGCTCATCCAGCAGTCCGGGGAGGACAGCGTGCTGGTGGTCGAGCAGAACCAGATCATGGAGTACAACCTGAAGACGGGCAAGGCGGAGGGCACCAAGATCCAGAACGTGTACAGCAACGTCGGGCAGAAGCTGCCGAACGGGAACGTGCTGTACTCGGACAACAACTACTACCCGCCGCGGATCGTGGAGAAGACGCCCAAAGGCGAAGAGGTGTGGGCGTTCTACAGCAAGGACCAGAACTCGAACCTGATCAAGGCGATGGTGCGGTGACAGGATTTCGTGGCACCGGCGGCCCGCCGGTGTTCAACCCACCGGCGGGCCGCCGGTGCCACGGAAGAATTTACGGCCGCCAGTCTTCCGTCACCCGGTACACCCCCACCCGCATCCGCGGGCCGGTCCGCCCCCGCACCGGCAGCCCGCCGCCGTACAGGCTCGGCAGCGTGGTCAGCGGCACCGGGTCGTCCCACGTCAGCACGCTCAGTAACTCCGTCCGCTCCGGGTCCGGCTTCAGGAAGGCGTACCCGTGGTGCGGGCGGTAGAAGTCCTGTTCGGTCAGCCCGTCCGGCGGGAGCGGGTATACTAGCCGGTCGCCGGCCCGCAACTCGGACACGCCCGGCACCACCGCCGTCATCCCCGCCCGCGTGCAGTAGAACTGGAACGCCCAGTGGCCGTGAAACCAGACGGTGCCACCGTCGCCCGGCTTCGCCACCCCCGCGGCCTGTTCGGCCAGCACCTGCTCCGGGTGGGCGTCGTACCAGTCGAGCGCGGCCACCGCGATCCCCAGCCCGACGGCCCCCGCCGCCAGCCCCCGCGGGGCGCCGAACCGGGCCACGCCGACCGCCGCCAGCACCACCGCCGCCGCCGACACGCCCATCACCCGCCGGGCCGCCGCAAACGGGGTGAGGGCCACGCACGCCGCCGACTCGATCGCGAGCCAGCCGATCAGGAACACCAGGTCGAGCCGGTCCGTGTGCGGCCACAGCCGCCACGCCACCACCGCCAGCGTCACGAACACGCCAGTCCCGATCACGGCGAACAGCACCTCGCGGGTGTGGTCGCCGTAGCGCTCGATTGGCGCCACCACCAGCCCGACGAGGATGGCGAACACCCCGACCGCCACCCACCGGGCCGTCCGGTTGAACCCGGCCGCGGACGACGCCCAGAACGCGACGCCAGCCGCCAGCAGCCCGAGGTGCGCCAGCAGCGGGCGGAGCAGGCCGCACTTGTACGCCAGCTGGTCGGCGAAGTCCTTCGTGCCGGACTCGCCCCGTAGGTGAAACAGGAAGTGCGACTCGCCGTACTTCCGGTGCACGTACCATTCCCACCCGGCGAACAGCCCGGCGGCGAGGCCCACGGTTATCAGCACGTCCGCCCACCGCCGGTGCAGGATGCCGTACCACGCCAGCACCACCGGGGCGACCAGCATCGAATACTTCGTCTGCATCGCCAGCCCGACCAGCACGCCAGCGAACACGATCCAGGTGAACTGCCGCCGGTCGCACCCGCGGACGAATACGCTCAGCCCGGCCAGCCCAAGAGCGAGCGCGGGCACGTCGAGCATCACGTTGAACAGCGGCAGCACCGCCGGCGACAGCACGAACACCGTGGTGCCCACCCGCGCCACCACCGGGGCGAACCGCTTCACCAGGGTGAACACCGCCACCGCCAGAACCCCGGCGAACGGGAACAGCCACAACTTGAGCAGGAACAGGTTGTCGCCGACCACCGCCATGCCGCCGGCCGCCCAGTACGGCAACACCGGCGGGGCGAGGATGTGCATGGCCGGCTCCGGCCGCTGGTACCAGTGCAGCTCAAATCCGTAGGGATCGGTGGGGTTTTTCGCCAGGTGCCGGGCGAACAACAGGTACGCGGTGTCGTCCACCACCGCCGGCTTGACCGCGTTGGACAGGGTGAGGGCCGCGGCCAGCAGGAGCAGGAACAGTTGGTCGCGCCAGGGCATGGGAACTCCGATTCCGGTGAACCGCGGGCGTCAGCCCGTCGGGTGGTTTAACCACCCAGGCGGCTCACGCCGCCGGTTCACCTTTCCTCCGCTGGTCGCGGCGATGAGTCAGGTGGTAAACTTAGCTGTGCGCCCCGCGGATTCACCGAGGCCCCGGTTTGACCGACCCGCTCGCCGACGCCGAACCCGACGCCCCGCTCTCGGTGGACGAACTGACCACCGCGCAGCGGCGGCTGGTGTACGAGGTGTCCGGCCACCCGGCGGTGCCGGCGGTGCTGTTCGCCGACCACCCGCCCGGCGTCACCGTCGGCCGCGAGGGCAGCCGGCTGCAGGTGCGATTAACCGACGCCCAACTGGTCGCCCGCAAGCTGCCACTGGCGTTCGTCCCCCGCGGCGGCGGGGCCATGCTGCACCTGCCCGGCCAGGCGACGTGCTACCCCATCCTGCCGCTGTCCGAGTTCGGCGTGTCCCCCGGCGAGTACGCCCGCGCCCTGGTGAACATCGCCGCCGCCGTGGTCGCCAAGTACGACCTGCCGGTGGAAGCGGACGAACAGGCCGTCACGGTGCGGGTGCGGGGCCGGCGGATCGCCCACGTCGGGGCGGCGGTTCGGAACGGGGTCAGCCTGTTCGGCCTAGTAATAAACGTGTCCCCGGACCTGGAGCCGTTCCGCGACATCGACGTGGACGGCGATCCGACGCCGATGACCTCCCTCCAGCGGGAGAGCATCGCCCGCGTCACGCTGGCGGCCGTCCGCCAGCGGCTGATGACCGCCGTGTGCGACCGCTTCGCCCTCCGCCGCGGCATCGTCCCGACTCGCCGCCCGCTCAGCACCCTCTACACCACCCGTTATGCGTTCACTCGCCGTACTGGATAAACCGCCCGCCCGCCGCCTGCCCGACTGGCTGAAGCGGCCGTTGCCGACGGGCAACGAGAACTTCTTCACGTCCGGGCTGGTGCAGGAACTCGGGCTGGAGACGGTGTGCGAGAGCGCCCGCTGCCCGAACCGGCCGGACTGCTGGAGCCGCCGCACGGCCACGTTCATGGTGCTGGGGAACATGTGTACCCGGCCGTGCGGGTTCTGCTCGGTGCCGAAGATGGGCACGCCGGAGGTGGTGGCCGACGACGAGCCGGAACGGGTGGCCGAGGCGGCTGTGCGACTGGGGCTGAAGCATGTGGTGATTACGTCCGTCACGCGGGACGATCTGCCGGACGGCGGGGCGGGGCACTTCGCCCGGTGCATTCACGCCGTGCGACGGCGGATGGCCGCGGCGGTGGAGGTACTGACGCCGGACTTCCTCGGCGACGCCACCGCGATCGACACGGTGGTGGCGGCGAACCCGGAGGTGTTCAACCACAACCTGGAAACCGTGCCGCGGCTGTACCGGGTGGTCCGCGGGAGGGCCGAATACCGGCGGAGCCTGGATTTGCTGGAACGGGTGAAGCGGACGGCCCCGCACATCGTCACGAAGGCCGGGCTGATGGCCGGCATCGGCGAGACGGTGGAGGAGCTGTTCGACGTGTTCGCCGACCTACGGGCGGTCGGGTGCGACGTGCTGACGCTGGGTCAGTACCTCGCCCCGACGCTCAAGCACATCCCGGTCGCCCGGTTCGTCCCGCCGGCGGAGTTCGACGACATCGCGGCACGGGCGCGGCTGCTCGGGTTCAAGCAGGTGGTCGCCGGCCCGTTCGTGCGGAGCAGCTACCACGCCGACGAGATGGTGCCGCATTGACGGCACATCCCACGGAGGGCGACGATGGCAACGGAGTACACGTTGAAGCGGACCGACGGCAAGCCGCTCGGGTCGTTCGATGAAATCCAAGCGTTGATTCGCGGTGCATTCCCGACGGTCCAATTTGCCTGGACGACGAGCGGTCAGGAGAAGCTGCGGATCGCGAAGGAACGGGGAATCGAACTACCGTCGTTCATCCGCCAATCACTGGAAACGTTACCCGCCTTGCTCGAAGGGGTCGTGAGCGGGAAGGACTTCCACGTCACGTTCGGATTGGGTCACGAGGAGCCGGTGACGTGCTTGTATGTCACCCCACGAGGCGAGTCAGTCGAATTGGAACGCGGGTTAGATGCGTTGAAAGCGGCTATGGAGGCTGAATTCAAGGTGTCGGGTGAAGGGTGAAGACCCCCTCACCCGCCGCGATTGCTCCGCAATCTGCGGCGACCTCTCCCCCGCTCCGCAGGGGAGAGGTGGGGGTGGCTGGCCTCCGACAGTCGGTTACGAATGAGGTGGCTGTGTGGCCCCATCCCTCTCCCCCGCTCGCGGGGGAGAGGGCAAGCTCGGCGGGAGCCGAGCGCGGGTGAGGGGGTCTTTTGTCGATGAATCACCGGGATCGATACCGTGAACATCCCCCTGCCCGATCTCGGTTCGTCGCCGGTCACGTTCGGCCTGTGGCACGTCGCCGTCGGCGACCGCGTGCTGGAGGGCGAGCGGGTGGCCGAGGTCCGCATCCGCGGGGTGGTGGTGGACCTGCCGGCGCCGGCGTCCGGGGTGATCGCCGCGCAGTTCGCCCGCCCGCTCGATACACTTTCACCCGGACAGCCGCTCGGCACCCTCGACCCCGACCCCCCGCATGCCGACTAACCCCCGCCCCGCGTTCGTCTCCCTCGACGGCATCGACGGCACCGGCAAGACCACGCAACTGAACTTGCTGGCCGAGCGGCTGCGGGGACTGGGCGTGCCGGTCACGGTCTGCACCGACCCCGGCGGGACGGACCTCGGGGCGAAGCTGCGGGAGATCCTGCTGTACGGCCGGTCCACGCAGATGAGCATGCGGGCCGAGGCGCTCATGTTCATGGCCAGCCGGGCGGAGTTGGTGGAACGGATCATCCGTCCGGCGCTGGCCCGCGAGGAGGTGGTGCTGTCGGACCGGTTCCTGCTGGCGAACGTGGTGTACCAGGGGCACGCCGGCGGGCTGGACCCGGCCGACCTGTGGACGATCGGGCGGTTCAGCACCGGCGGCATCGAGCCGGACCGGGTGATCGTACTCGACCTGCCGGTGGAGGTGGCGAAGGCCCGCCGCCCCGGCACCGCCGACCGGGTGGAGAGCCGCGACGACTGGTACTTCCAGCGGGTGCGGGACGGGTTCTTGATGGAAGCCCGCGAGCGGCCGGACACGCATCGAATCATCGACGCCCGCGGGCCGGTGGACGCGGTGGCCGACGCTATTTTCGCCGACGTGCAGGAACTGCTGGCGAAGCATAGGTTGATGCAATAAGTAGTAGGCACACTCCGTGTGCCGTCATGGAGAACGGCACACGGAGTGTGCCTACTACTTACACCTCCGCTTGCACCCCGTCCCGTCGCCGGCTATCTCCCGCCCTCGCTCAATCTGGGGGGAGTGTGTCGTGTCCGTCCGCTTGCTGTCGCCGCTGTTCGTTCTCGCGCTGGTGCTGTGTGCCGGCTGCGGGCGGATGCTGCAACCGCCGGCGCCGATCAAGGCCGGGTTCAACCCGGTCGAGCTGCTCGACCCGGCGGGCGAGGCGGACGCCGAGAGCGGGCTGGACATGAAAGAGCTGTTCGCGGTGGCTGAGCGGCTGCGGCAGGAGCGGCGGCCGGCGGTGCTGCCGCCGGTGCGGAACGTGCTGGTGCTGTCCGGCGGCGGGTCGTTCGGGGCGTACTCGGCCGGCGTGTTGTTCGGCTGGACCGAGTCCGGCACCCGCCCGCAGTTCGACGTGGTGACGGGGGTGTCCACCGGCGCGCTCATCGCCCCGCTGGCATTCCTCGGCCCGGAGTACGACCCGATGCTCCGCGAGGTGTACACCACCCTGCGGAACACCGACGTGTTCCGCATCCGCAAGACCGTCCGCACCCTGCTGCTGGCCACCGAGTCGTTCGCCGACAGCTCCCCGCTCGTCCGCCAGATCGAGCGGATGGTGACGCCCGACCTGCTGCGGCGGATCGCGGCCGAACACCGGGCCGGGCGGCGGTTGTACGTCGGCACCACCGAACTGGAGGCGAAGCGGCCGGTCATCTGGGACCTGGGCGAGATCGCCTGCCGCGGGACGATGGACGACCTGGCCCTGTTCCGCCAGGTGCTGCTCGCGTCGGCGGCGATTCCCGGGTTCTTCCCGCCGGTCCACATCCCGGTGACGGTGGACGGACAGGAGTTGACCGAGCGGCACGTGGACGGCGGGGTGACGAACGCCCTGTTCTTCCGCCCGCCGTACACCCCGCCGGAGCTGCGGGGCGACCCGTCGGCGTCGCTGTACGGGTCGAACGTGTTCACCCTGGTGGCCGGTAAGCTGTACGCCGACCCGACGACCGTGTCGCGGCGGTCGCTGCTCATCGCCGCCGACAGCGTGTCCACCCTCATCTACGCCCAGACCCGCGGGGACCTGCTCAAGCTGTACACCGCCTGCCTGCTGACGGGGATGAACTACTACACCGCGTCCATCCCGGCCGACTTCCCGGCGCCGGCGTCCAGCACCGACTTCGACCCGAAGGAGATGACGCGGATGTTCGACGCGGGGCGGCTGCAGATGGCGTGCGGGATGAACTGGCGGACCACCCCGCCGGGGCTGGAGCCGGGCGAGGGGGCGTTCCTGCGGACCGGTACCACGCTCACCCGCGTGCCGTTGGAGGTGCCGGCGAACCCGCTGCCGGCGGCCCGCCGCGGGCCGATGCGACCGCCGGTGGCGCGGTAGGGGCGAAGACCTCACCCCCCCGGCCCCCTCTCCAAAGCGGAGAGGGGGTGTTCAACGGTGGGACGCCTCCGCTCTTCGCCGCGACCTCCGGGAGCGGCACAGCTGCCACCGCTCCCGGAGGTCGCGGCAAAGAATCTCCCCCTCTCCACTTTGGAGAGGGGGCCGGGGGTGAGGTCGCTTCGGGCCGGGGATGAGGTCTCTTCGTCACTGCCCACCGGGTGAAATTCCCCCCACCCCCTACCCGTTCCCGCGGGGGGGTCAAGAATAAACTAGGTTGGGCTACGGCCCGCCGCCCCGTCCGCCCGGCCGCCGCCCGCACATTCCACCGAGACTATCGAGCCGAGGATTTCTCCATGACCCCTCCCGCCGGCGCCGGCGTCGCCGAACCGAAATCAGCCGCCCGCACCACCCCCGCCACCAGCGTGGAGGTGGACTCCGTCACCATCCGGTTCGCCGGCGACTCGGGCGACGGCATGCAACTGGCCGGCACCCAGTTCACCAACACGTCCGCCCTGTTCGGCAACGACATCGCCACCTTCCCGGACTTCCCGGCGGAGATCCGCGCCCCGGCCGGCACCCTGGCCGGGGTGTCCGGGTTCCAGGTGCACTTCAGCAGTCGCGAGGTGCACACCCCCGGCGACGTGCTGGACGCGCTGGTGGTGATGAACCCGGCGGCGCTGAAGACGAACCTGAAGGACCTGAAGGACGGCGGCGTGCTGATCGTCAACTCGGACGCCTTCGAGGACAACGACCTGAAGAAGGCGAAGTACACGGTCAACCCGCTCGAAGACGGTAGCCTGAAGGGGTACAAGGTGGTGCGGGTGCCGGTGACGAAGCTCACCCGCGAGTCGGTGAAGGAGTCCGGCCTGACCTCGCCCCGCGACCAGGACCGGTGCAAGAACTTCTTCGCGCTCGGGCTGGTGTACTGGATGTTCGAGCGGCCGCTGGACACCACCCTGAAGTGGATCAAGGACAAGTTCGGGAAGAAGCCGGAACACCTGCCGGTGCTGGAGGCGAACACGCGGGCGCTGAAGGCCGGGTACAACTACGGCGACACGGTGGAGGTGATGCCGGTCCACTACAAGGTGGCGAAGGCGCCGATCGAGCCGGGCACGTACCGCAAGATCACCGGGAACGAGGCGCTGGCCCTCGGGCTGGTGGCGGCGGCGCACGCCGCCGGCAAGACGCTGGTGTACAGCGGGTACCCGATCACCCCGGCCAGCAGCGTGCTGGAACAGCTGGCGGACATGAAGCGGCACGGGGTGAAGACGCTCCAGGCGGAGGACGAGATCGCCGCGTGCGGAGTGGCCATCGGCGCCAGCTTCGGCGGGGCCATCGGCGTCACCGGCACCAGCGGGCCGGGCATCTGCCTGAAGAGCGAGGCCATCGGCCTGGCGATCATGACCGAACTGCCGCTGGTCATCCTGGACATCCAGCGGGGCGGGCCGAGCACCGGCCTGCCGACCAAGACCGAGCAGGCCGACCTGCTGCAAGCCATGTTCGGGCGGAACGGGGAAAGCCCGGCGGCCATCCTCGCCCCGCAGTCGCCGGCCGACTGCTTCGACATCGCCTACGAGGCGGTGCGGATCGCCACCCGGTTCATGTGCCCGGTGTTCGTGTTGAGTGACGGGTACCTGGCGAACGGGTCCGAGCCGTGGAAGCTGCCGGACGTGAGCAAGCTGGCGAAGATCGAGATCACCCACCCGACCGAGCCGAACAGCGACGGCACCCAGTTCCACGAGAACGGGGACGGGACGAAGGGCAAGTACCTGCCGTACAAGCGGGACGAGTACCTGAGCCGGCCGTGGGCGATACCCGGCACGCCGGGCCTGGAACACCGCCTCGGCGGGATCGAGAAGCAGGACACCACCGGCAACATCAACTACGAGCCGGCCAACCACGAGCACATGATCCACACCCGGTGGAAGAAGATCGAGAACATCGCCCACGTCATCCCGGAGTTGGCCGTCCACGGGCCGGCGGACGCGGAGTTGCTGCTGATCGGCTGGGGCGGCACCTACGGCAGCATCCGGGCGGCGTGCGAGCGGGCGCAGAAGCAGGGGAAGAAGGTGGCGTGGGCGCACCTGCGGCACCTGAACCCGATGCCGAAGAACACCGAGGCGGTGCTGAAGAGGTACAAGCAGGTGCTGGTGCCGGAGCTGAACAGCGGGCAGTTGTGCTGGCTGCTGCGGGCCAGGTACCTGGTGCCGGCCGAGGGGCTGAACAAGGTGCAGGGGCGGCCGTTCCTGGTGAGCGAGATCGAGGCGGCGATCGCGGAGAAGTTGAAGTAACCGGACCGTCTTCGCCCCGGAGGGGCCGTCGGGTGTAGCCCAGGGCGGAAGCCCTGGGTCGCCCCGCACCCCTCGACACCCGCCGCGGAGCGGCCGGCGGACGACGGCTCCTCCGGAGCGTGACGAACGACAAACCACCACCCAGGGCTTCCGCCCTGGGCTACACCCGACGGCCCCTCCGGGGCGACGAATCAAACCACCCAGACCACTGGTGTACTTATGGCTGCGACTGCTCTCCCGACGCTCACCGCAAAGGATCTCACGACGGACCAGGAAGTCCGCTGGTGCCCCGGGTGCGGGGACTACAGCATCCTGGCGCAGATGAAGAAGGCGCTGTCCACCGTCGGCGTGCCCAAAGAGAAGATGGCGTTCGTGTCCGGCATCGGCTGCTCCAGCCGGTTCCCGTACTACATGAACACCTACGGGTTCCACACCATCCACGGCCGCGCCCCCACGTTCGCCACCGGCCTGCGGCTGGCCCAGCCGGACCTGCAAATCTGGCTGGTGACGGGCGACGGGGACGGGCTGAGCATCGGCGGCAACCACCTGATGCACGTCCTGCGGCGGAACGTGGACATCAAGATCCTGCTGTTCAACAACGAGATCTACGGGCTGACCAAGGGGCAGTACTCGCCCACCTCCCGCATGGGCACCAAGACCAAGACCAGCCCGCAGGGGTCGATGGAGCAGCCGGCCCGCCCTCTGACGGTGGCCCTGGCCGCCGAGGCCACGTTCGTCGCCCGCACCATCGACGTGGACGTGCAGCACCTGACCGGCATCCTGCAAAAAGCCGCCGCCCACAAGGGCACGGCGTTCGTCGAGATCTACCAGAACTGCAAGATCTTCAACGACGGGGTGTTCGAGTACGCCACCGACAAGAGCGTGAAGGCGGACAACCTGCTGTACCTGGAGCACGGCAAGCCGATGATCTTCGGCAAGGACCGCACCAAGGGCATCCGGCTGAACGGGCTGAGGCCCGAGGTGGTGCAGGTGGGCAAAGACTGTGGCGTGGACGACCTGCTCATCCACGACGAGACGACCGAGGACCCGACCCTGGCGACGCTGCTGAGCCGCATGGTCGGCCCGGACTTCCCGGAGGTGGTCGGGGTGTATCGGAGCGTGCGGAAGCCGTGCTACGAGGAGCTGCTGCAGAAGGCGGCGGACGCGGAGATCGCCAAGAAGGGCAAGGGCACCATGGCCGACCTGTTCAAAGCCGAGGACATCTGGACGGTGAGCTGAGCGGCCCCCGCCGGGGCGGGATCAGCCCGCCCCGACCGGCTCCAGGCGGGCGGCCACCTCGCGGGGGATGGGCGAGTCGAGCGCGGCGGCGATCCGCTGCCGCAGGTCGGCGGCCTGGGCGTCCGCCGCGTCCGTGCGGGCTTTCGCCGCCAGCTCGTTCAGCATCGCGTGGATCTTGTCCATCCGCTCGAACGCCTCCCACCCGCCGGACAGGACGACCAGCCGCAGTTTCAGTTCGGTATCCGTCTCCACGCTCCCCCGCTGGTCGTACACCACCCCACCCCCGCCCAACTTCCGCTCGAACTGGTCGATGCCCAGCACCAGCCGCGCGGCCAACTCCGGCAGCGTGCCGTCCACCTCCGGGTGCTTCCGTAGGGTGACGAAGAAGAACGGCAGGACGGCGAGCGAGGTGACGGGGATATCCGGCTCGTCCTCGACCCACTTCAGCCACTTCTCCCGGTCGCCGTACAGAGTCTCCGTTGCCATGTCAGACTCCAATCTGGGTGCGAAGGGTGGTGGCATCCGCCTCCGTGTACTCGAAGTATACCATCCCGTAGTTCGTGCCGCACTCCCTCATGCCGCATGTGCGGTAGAACCCCTCCGCCTGGGACAGCGATGAGAGGGCAACCCGCCCCCCACACCCGGCTTGCTCGCTCAGGCGGCAGGCCGTCGCCAACAACGACTTGCCCACCCATTTGAATCGGGCACCGCTCGGATACCACGGCAGGTTCCACGGGGCGACCTCGATGAAATCGACGTACACCGCCTGCACCCCCGCGGTCAGCCGGCTCGCGCGGGGTTGTCGGGCGATGGCCATCAGCCCCTCCACACTCGTACCAACGGTGATCGCGACGAATCGGTAGTTCGGGCTGCCCAGCTTCCGCACCCAGTCCCAGTGAACGTGTTCGGCCGACGCCGGGAGGTTTCCCCGCTCGGCGGTCCAGGCCGCCTCCACGTCCGGGAACCGGCCGTCCGGGAAGTCGATCATCACCTCCGCATCGACGACGGCCGGCGGGCGAACCCGCATGTCCCGCAGGATGGTGGTAAGCATGCTGTCAATCTCGGTCCCACAGCACGTCGCTATTTCCCAGGTCGAACACCCGCTCGCGGTCGCGGAACGGGCCGACGGTGCTCGGCTCGCCGCTCGCGGCCGGGTTCCGCGTGCCCTGGGTGGCCGCCTCCACGTGCCCGTCCAGCCACAGCACGTTGGCGACCCCGCCCATGAACCGGAAGTGGACCGCCGGCGAGCGGGCGGACGGAGGTTCGGCGAACGGGTGTTCCACCAGCTGCGGCTCGGCCGCGGTGCCGAAGCTGGTCCAGTCCACCGTCACCGTGGTGGCGAACGCGATCGTCTGGCTGGTGCTCCGCACGTGCGACAGCTTCACCGGCTGCCACACCGGGAACCCGCCGGGGAAGGTGGTGACCGTCAGGTACCGCCAGTTGTACCCGTACCCGCCGCTGCCGCCGTCGAACCGCAGCCGCACCTTGCCCGGCGCCTTGGCCGGGTTCTGCAGCGCCGCCTGGTTGTTCTCCAGGTACGGCATGAGGAACCCTTTCGTTCCGTCGATCTCGTAGGTGCCCGGGATCTGCTCGCCGAACCAGTACCGGTAGTTGCCGCCGAACGCGATGAGCGCCGGCGGCAGGTCGTCCCCGTTCGCGCTGGCGTAGTGGTGCGTGGCGATGCCGATCTGCTTCAGGTTGTTCTGGTCGGCGATGCGGCGGGCCGCCCCCCGCACCCGCTGCACCGCCGGCAGCAGCAGGCTCATGAGCACGCCGAGGATGGCGATGACGACCAGAAGTTCGATGAGGGTGACCGCACGGCGACGCATGGCAGGGCCTCGCGGGGGGTCACCCATGATATCACAAAAAAGCCCACGGACAGCCGTCCGTGGGCGTTCGACGTTCACTCCCCCGTGTACGGCGACGGGGTCACGTTCTCGCTCAGGAAGCCGAGATTAAACTTGGCCGCCGCCGCGTCCCAGGTCGGCTGGTGGAACGGCGCCACCGCCCCGAACGGCACCGGCGTCCGCACCTCGACGTGCCCGTCCAGGAACGCCACGTTCGTCGTCCGGCCGGCGAACCGGAAGTGGGTGGCGGTGACGGCGAACGCCGAGATCGCCTTGCCCGGCACATACGGCGAGCCGAAGTACCCGGCGAACGGCTCCTGCAACGCCCCGCCGGACTGCAGCTGCACCACCTCGCTGAACAGGACCGTGTTCGACGTGGCGGCGAACGACGTGATCCGCTTGCCGGTCACCGGGTTCGGCCACGCCGGCTCGTTGCACAGGTGGCGGTTGTAGGCGTACCCGGCGGTCAGCCCGCTGTACACCTTCGTAATCGGGAACACGTCGAACTGCGGGCACGCCGCCACCCGCGTGTTGTTCTCGTAGTACGGCGTCAGGATGCCGCCGGTCGGGTCGGTGGCGATCACGTTGTACGGCGGGCTGGTGCTGCTGACGGTGCTGCCGAACCAGTACCGGCCGTTCGGCCAGCCGACGGCGCTGTCGGTGTGCGGCGGCAGCGTCTGGTACGCGCTCTCGTAGTTGTGCACGGCCAGGCTGAGCTGCTTCAGGTTGTTCGCCCCCTTGATGCGGGCGGCGGCGTCGCGGACCTTCTGCACGGCGGGCAGGAGCAGGCCGATGAGGATGGCGATGATGGCGATCACCACCAGCAGCTCGATCAGCGTGAACCCGCCGCGGGGCACCCTGTTCGCCGCGACCTGCGGGAGCGGGGGTTGCTCGGCCGCTCCCGAAGGTCGCGGCGAAGACGAAAAGGCACGGAACATCGGGAATCTTCTCGCTCACCGGTCCGGGTGAGACGGCGGGGCGGACCGGCGGCGGGCGGTCGCCTGCGAGCGCAGGCGAACAGACTGCCAGCCCGGCGGCCTGGGTCCGAGGCCCCGAACGACATCCCGTCGGGCAGGTCTTCTGGCTTTCGGTTCGTAGCGACGGGTGGGCTGCCTTCCCGCTTTCGCAGTGGCGTCACGCCCGATCCGTCTGACCGATCACAGCAGCGGCCCTGCGCCGGATTCGCACCGGCTTCCCTTTTCACCCCCGCGTTGCGGCGGAGGTACCCGACAGGTTCCGGGCATGATAAGCGGCGGCGGCGAGGATTCCAGACGAGATCACCGCCGCGGCCGGGTACACTCATTCCCATGATCCGCACCAACCACTACGAGGCGGCGTTCGAGGCGTACCTGCGGACGCTGGGCGTCGGGTACGTGCCGGTGGACGAGGCGAAGCGGTCCATGCTCGGCGACACGGACGTGAAGAGCCTGGACTTCATCGTGGTGGACGCCGCCCGGCTGGTGGTGGACGTGAAGGGTCGCAAGTTCCCGTCCGGGAGCAAGGGTGTCGGCACCTGGCAGAACTGGGCCGAGGCCGAGGACATCGACGCCCTCACCCGGTGGGCGGCGCACTTCGGCCCGGCGTTCCGCGGGGTGCTGGCGTTCGTGTACCAGATCCAGCCGCCGTTCGCCCTCCCGCCCGGCACCCCGGACCTGTTCGCGTTCCGCGCCGACAGCTACCTGATGCGGGCGATCGCGGTGGACGACTACCGCCAACACATGCGGCGGCGGAGCGCAAGCTGGAACACGGTGCATTTGCCGACGGCGGCGTTCCGCCATCTCGTCCGCCCGTTCTCAGACTTCCTGAATCCGGACGATGAACCACAGAGGCACAGTGACACAGAGAAGTCATCCGATTAGATCAGACTGCGGCTCTCTGCCTTTTCTGTGTCACTGTGCCTCTGTGGTTCAACCGACTTCCATGACCGCTTTCAAACTCGGTGTCGTGCTGGAATCCCTCGGGTTGCCCTTCCGCCAGGCGTTGCCGGCGGCGGCGAAGCTCGGCGTGCCGGGCGTGCAGCTCGACGCCGTCGGCGAGCTGGCCCCGGACGCCCTGGGCGACACCGCCCGCCGTGAACTCCGCACCCTGCTGCGGTCGTACAACCTGGAGCTAGCCGCTGTCGGCTGCCCGCTGCGACACGGGCTGGACACGTTCGAGCACCAGCAGCCGCGGCTGGATCACGTCAAGAAGGCGATGCAACTGGCGTTCGAGTTGGGGGCGAAGAAGGTGGTGGTGCCCCTGCCCCGTATTCCGGCCGACGAGCCGAAGCCGGACGACGCCCCGAAACCCGCTTCGTTCCTGACGATGACCACCGCTCCGCCGAAGGCCGTTACGCTCCGGGAGTCGCTGACCGCCCTCGGCGGGTTCGGGGACAAGGTCGGTGTTCTGGTGTGCCTGGAAGGGGGCCTCGACGCCGGGGACAAGCTGCGGGACTACTTGAACTCGTTCGACAGCGGCAGCCTGGCGGTCACGTTCGACCCGGCGAACTTCATTACGAACGGGCACGACCCGATTTCTAGCCTGATGGCGCTGGCCGGAAAGGTGGGTCACTCCCACGCGCGGGACGCCCGCATGGGCGGCGCCGCGGCCGGCCCGCAGGAGGTGGCGGTGGGCGCCGGGGACGTGGAATGGCTGGGGTACACGGCGGCGCTGGCGGCGGTGGAGTACCGCGGGTTCGTGTGCGTCGAGCGGACGGCCGGGGCGAACCGGGCGGCGGACGTGGCGGGCGGGGTGAAATTCCTGCGGCGGTTTGTCCCCGGCGAGCCGGGAGCGTGAGCGACCGGAGTGAATGAAACCTCCGGTCGCTCACGCTCCCGGTTCGCCACGACGCTCCCGGCTCGCCGATGCGGCGTCAGAACACCAGCCGCCACACGTCCAGGCCGATGGTGAACAGCATCAGCCCGAGCACGCACGCCAGCCCGGCGATGGTCAGCCAGTTCTGGATGAACACCGGCGGCTGCTTGCCGCGGACGCCCTCGTACAGCAGGAACACCATGTGCCCGCCGTCCAGCACCGGGATAGGCAGGAAGTTGACCACCGCCAGGTTGATGCTGATGAGCGCCACGAACAGCACCAGCATCCACACGTCCTCCCCGGCCACGATGTAGCTGGTGCGGGCCAGGGTGATCGGCCCGCTCATCGTCAGCGGGGAGATGCGGCCGAACACCATCCCGTACAGGCTCTGGTATGTGGTTTTGATCGCCCGCATCGTGCGGCGGGCGCCGAACTGGAGCGCCTCCCCGACCCCGCTCGCCGTCTGGATCTGGTACTCCCACTGGAACTGAAGGCCGGTGTTCGAGGTCGCCCAGGTGGTGTCGTCGGCGGCGGTGAGTAGCACCGGCGGCTGTTCCTCGGCGCCCCGCAGCACCTTCACCTCCACCGCGTGCGGCGCCTGCCACTGCAGCTTCTGGTCGGCGTAGGCCCACTGGTTGGCCGGGGCCGGCTCGAACGGCTGCTCGGGCGGGCTGCCCCAGAACTTCAGCCGGCTGAACAGGCTCCGCGTCCGCTCCTCGGTGGTCACATACGCCTTCGTGTCCGGGTCCAGCTTGAACGTCTTCGCCTTGTACCGCACCGACTGGATGACGTCGCCCGGTTGCAGCCCGGCGGCGGCGGCCGGCGAGTTCGGGGCGACGGCGTTCACCGTGGTGGTCACCCGGTACGCCAGCCCCAGCCCGCCGAGGGACACCGGCGTGCCCGGCTTGTTGATCTCCACCGTCGCCTCGCGGTACCCGTCGTCCCACTTCAGCTTGTGTTCGGCCGGCGGGCCGGCGGCGGTCTGCACGGTCAGCGTCACCACCCGGTCGGCGTCGGCGGTGCGGTCGGCCCAGCGGTTCAGCTCGAACGGCAGCCGCAGCGGGTCGAGCAGCTCCACCTCGCCCGTCACCTTCGCCGGGTCGGTGGTGAACACCGTCCGCTTGCCGCCGGCCTCGGGCACGCTCACCTCGACGATCTTGTCGCCCGGTTCGAGTTCCTTCTCGCCGTCCAGCTTCTGCGGCTTGATGCCGGCCAGCGCCGCGGATGAACCCGTCCGCAGGGCGACGATCGCCCCGATCTTCATCCGCAGGCCGGTGTCCTTGCGGTACGCCGGCGGCAGTTCCACCCGCGCCGTCTCGTCCGAGTTCGCCCGCTTCATCTCCAGCACCACCGGCTGGCCGGCCAGCGCCACCAGCCGCCGGCGGATGTCGAACTGGTAGCCGGGCATGCCGTTCCACGCCTGTTCCAGCGGGGTCACTTTCGTCGGGTCGGCCGGGTCGGTCATGCCGACGATGGTGTCGCCGGGCAGGATCTGCGGCTTGTTCACCTTCGCCGCCGCCTCGTTCGCCCGGTGCGCCGCGCTGTCCGGGCTGAACGGCGGGGCGTTGTCCCGCTTCGAGTGCGCCAGTTGCGGCCCGTCCGGGAAGCTCAGCCCGAGCTGCGGGTACAGCGCCCCCTCGGCCCGCAGCGGCTCGACGTTGTACTCGGCCGGGGCGCCGCGGAAGGTGGTGTCCAGGTGGACGAGTTCGCCCTTGCTGGTGCTGGACACCTCCGGCGGGATGTCCTTGAACCACGGGCGGTCGATGTCGTTCAGCCTGGTCACCACCGTGCCCGGCCGGATGCCGGCGGTCCACGCCGCGCTCCCCGGCTCCACCCCCTGCACCACCGGCGGCAGCTCCTTCACCCCGTTCAGGTACGCGGCGATGAAGCACACCGCGGCCAGGAGGACGTTCATCACCACCCCGGCCGAGATGATGATCATCCGCTGCCACACCGGCTTGTTCTTGAAGCTGCGGGGGTTGGTGTCGTCGGCGTGGGCGTTGGCCGCCTCGTCCGCGTCCATCTCGCCGGTCGATTCCCCCGCCATCGCCACGTACCCGCCGAGCGGGATCATGCCCAGCTTGTAGTTCGTCTCCCCGTACTTGAACTGGCAGAACGGCCACGCCGGGCCGAACCCGATGCTGAACGTGCGGACGTACACCCCGCACAGCTTGGCGGCGAAGAAGTGCCCCAGCTCGTGGATGAGGATGATCCCGCCCAGCCCGAGCACCACCAGGAGGAAGTCGAGCGGGTGCAGGAACCGCAGGATGACGGCGACGACGATGACCGTGGTGAGCAGCCGCCCGCGGTTCTCCTTGAACCACGCGGCGAAGCTGTTGGCCGGGGTGGGCGGGGCTACCGGCTGGTTTGCGTTGGCGTCCAACGAGCTACCTCCTGCCGCGCCCACCGATCTCGCCGCAGCAGCGCGTCGAGGGTGGGGGCGGGGTCGAAATCGTGCGCGTCTAACACCGCCCGGCAGCACCGGGCGATGTCCGGGAACCGGATCTGCCCGGTCAGGAACCGGGCCACCGCCGCCTCGTTGGCGGCGTTCAGCACCGCCCCGCAGGTGCCCCCGCGGGCGGCCACCTCGAACCCCAGGTCCAGGCACTGGAACGTGCCGCGGTCCGGCTGCTCGAACGTGAACCGGCTCAGTTCCCGCCAGTTCAGCCGCCGGGTCGGTCCGTGTACACGGTCCGGGTACGTCAGGGCGTACTGGATCGGCAGCCGCATGTCCGGCGGGGACAGTTGCGCCAGCACCGACCCGTCGGCGTACTCGACGAACGAGTGGACGACCGACTCCGGGTGGACGATCACGTCGATCTGGTCCGCCCGCAACCCGAACAGCCAGCGGGCCTCGATCACCTCCAAGGCCTTGTTCATCAGCGTGGCCGAGTCGATGGTGATCTTCGGCCCCATCTGCCACGTCGGGTGCTTGAGTGCTTCGGCCGGCGTGACCGCCTCCAACTCCGCCGCCGTTCGCCCGCGGAACGGCCCGCCGCTGGCCGTCAGCACCACCCGGTCCACGTCCGCCGCCGTGTGCCCGGCCAGCGCCTGGAAGATGGCCGAGTGTTCCGAATCCACCGGCAGCAGCTTCGCGTTCCGCCGCGCCGCCAGTTCCGTGACGAGCGATCCGCCGACCACCAGCGTTTCCTTGTTCGCCAGGGCGACGGTCTTGCCCGCCTCCAGCGCCGCCCACGTGCCGGTCAGCCCGGCCGCCCCGACCACCGCCGACAGCACCACGTCCACGTCGGGACTCGATGCCAGCCGGCACACCGCGTCGTCGCCGAATTGTAGGGCGGTTTCGGGCGGGAAGGCGGATTTGTCGGCCGCGTCGAATGCCGCTTTGTCGGTCAGGATCGCCACCCTGGGGCGGAACTTCCGGCACTGTTCGGCCAGGTCCGCCCACTTCGAGTTCGCCACCAGTCCGGCCACCTGGATGCGGCCCGGCAGGGCGGCGGCCACGTCCAGCGTGCTGGTGCCGATCGACCCGGTGGACCCGAGGACGGCCACGCGGCGGGGGGTCGGGCTGGCGGCGGCGGTCATCCGGGCATTGTAGTGCCAGGTCCGGCCGGGGTCTTCGCCGCGACCTGCGGGAGCGGGTTCGCGCTCCCGCAGGTCGCGGCGAAGACGAACTTTGGAGCGATTTCCCACCCCTTCCCCGTCCCGTTCCCACGGGGCGGTCCGTATTGACCCCCTTTTCCACCCGCCTTAGATTGACCCACTGGCGCAATCCGCACACACGGAACGGTTTCCGAGGCACCCGCACATGGCGACCGACACGGCGAGCATGACGAACACGAAGACCACCGGCTTCTTCGAGCGGATGGGCGACGCTCTGAACGGGTTCGTCGAGGGCGGGCTGAACTTCGTCACCCGGCTGTTCGGCACCGCCAACGAGCGGGCGGTGAAGGCCATCGGGTACAGCCGGCCGAAGCACGCCAAGGAACACACCGTTGTCCCCGGGTCGGTGCTGGCGAAGGTGAACGCCCTCGAAGACGAGATGAAGGCGCTGTCCGACGACGACCTGAAAGGGCTTTCGACCAAGTACCGCGAGCGGGTGAAGAGCGGGGAGACGCTCGACCAACTGCTGCCGGAGGCGTTCGCCGCCTGCCGCGAGGCCGCCCGCCGCACCAAGAACATGCGGCACTACGACGTGCAGATCGTCGGCGGGGCCATCCTGCACGGGTACGGGAACGAACTGGGGGCGATCGCCGAGATGGTGACCGGGGAGGGCAAGACGCTGGTGGCCACCCTGCCGGCGTACCTGAACGCGCTGGCCGGCAAGGGCGTCCACGTCATCACGGTGAACGACTACCTGGCCCGCCGCGACTGCGAGTGGATGCTGCCCATCTACAACGCGCTGGGGGTGGCCGCGGCGTACATCCAGAGCGACCAGGAAGGGGACGTGAAGCGGCACGCCTACGACTGCGACATCACCTACGGCACGGCGTCCGAGTTCGGGTTCGACTACCTGCGGGACAACATGAAGCCCGCCCGGCACGACGACGCCAAGTACCACCCGTACTACCGGCAGGTGCAGCGGACGCCCTTGAACTACGCCGTCATCGACGAGGTGGACAACATCCTGATCGACGAGGCCCGCACCCCGCTCATCATCAGCGGGCCGGCGTTCACCGACGTGCGGAACTACGAGAAGGCGGACGACATCGCCCGCAAGCTGACCGAGATGGAGCGGAAAGGGCGGCAGGAGTTGAAGGCGAGTCGCCCGGACTTGATGTTCCTGGGCACCGAGGGGGACGGGCTGCCGGTGCTGCTGCCGGTGGACCCGAAGGGCATCGACCCGCAGAACCCGCCGCCGAAGGGGGTGTACTTCGAGATCAAGGAGAAGGAGCGGAGCATCCACCTGACCGACGCCGGGGTGCGGGAGGCGGAGCGGCTGGCGGACGTGGAGAGCTTCTACACCGCCGGCAACATGGAGTGGCCGCACCTGATCGATAACGCCCTGCGGGCGCACCACATGTACCACCTGGACCGGCACTACATGATCGCGCCGGACCCGCGGGAGCAGAACCAGCTGGGCATCATCATCATCGACGAGGGCACCGGCCGGGCCATGTTCGGCCGCCAGTGGAGCGACGGCCTGCACCAGAGCGTCGAGGCCAAGCACCGCAAGCAGGGCGTGCGGATCAAGGAAGAGACGCAGACGATGGCGACGGTGACGCTCCAGAACTTCTTCAAGCTGTACGGCAAGCTGGGCGGCATGACCGGCACCGCCATGACCGAGGCGAACGAGTTCTGGAAGATCTACAAGCTGGACGTGGTCGCCATCCCGACGAACAAGCCGCTGCTGCGGGTGAACCACCCGGACCTGGTGTACAAGAGCGACCGGGAGAAGTGGGAGGCGATCGTCGTCGAGATCGCGGACGTGAACAAGTCCGGTCGGCCGATCCTGATCGGCACCACCGACGTGGCCAAGAGCGAGCGGCTGTCCGGGCTGCTCAAGCGGCGGGGGGTGAAGCACGAGCTGCTGAACGCCAAACCCGAAAACGTGGCCCGCGAGGCCGAGATCGTCGCCCAGGCCGGGCGGCTGGGGGCGGTGACCATCTCCACCAACATGGCCGGGCGGGGGACGGACATCATCCTCGGCGGCAACCCGGAAACGCTGGCGTGGGCGCGGCTGAAACAACTGAAGGACGCCGACGGCCGGCCGCTGTACCCCACCCGGCTGGAGGTGCCGAACGACATCTGGACGAAGACGGTGGCGGAGATCGAGAGCAAGGAGCAGATGAAGGCGCAGGGGCGGCAGGTGGCCGAGATGGGCGGGCTGCACATCATCGGCACCGAGCGGCATGACAGCCGGCGGGTGGACAACCAGCTGCGGGGGCGGGCCGGGCGGCAGGGCGACCCCGGCAGCAGCCGGTTCTACCTGAGCCTGGAAGACGAGCTCATGCGGCTGTTCGGCGGGGAGCGGCTGCAGCGGCTGATGAGCAGCCCGCTCATCGGCATGAAGGAGGGCGAGGCGCTCGAGTCCGGGCTGCTCACCAAGCAGATCGAGAAGGCGCAGAAGAAGGTGGAGGAGCGGGACTTCGACATCCGCAAGAACCTGCTCGACTACGACGAGGTGATGGACTACCAGCGGAAGCGGACGTACTCCACCCGCCAGGCGGTGCTGGACGGCCGCAACCCGCGGCTGATGATCCTGGACATGATCGACCAGCAGATCACCGCCGCCGTCGAGCGGTACACGGCCGACAACTACGGCCCGTCCAGCTTCGCCCAGTACGTCGGCAACGAACTGGGCGGCGAGTTCGACCCGTCCGACTTCCGCGGGGCCACCCCGGAGGAGGCGATGGGCCTGGCGCGGGACAAGGCGGCCGCCAACGCCCCGACCGTCATCCAGGAGGCGATGGACGAGAACCTGAACCCGGACGAGGACGCCAAGGACTGGAAGTGGCAGGAGATGAGCCGGGCGGTGAACGCCCGGTACGGGCTGCAAACCGACCCGGCCGGGCTGAAGGCGATCGGCCGGGACAATCTGGCCGAGCACCTGATCGAGGAAGCCGGGAAGGCGCTTCAAACGGTCGATCTGACCGGCGGCACCCGGTACCTGGACAAGACCTACCCGGCCGAATCGCTCGCCGACTGGGCGCGGCAGAAACTCGGGCTGAAGGTGGCGCTCGACGAGGTGACCGACAAGGACCCGCCGGAACTGGTCGCCGTCCTGCGGTCGAAGGTGCGGGAGGTGTACCGGCACAAGGACGTGGAGTTCCCGGTGACGGTCGGGCTGGCCGCGTACCTGCCGGAGAAGCTGCGGCCGGACCGCCGCCCGGACCGGGACAACCTGTTCCGCTGGGCGGTCGAGCGGTTCGCCGCCGGCGGGGCGAGCATCTCCGAGGAGGTGGTCCGCACCGAGCCGCGGGCGAAGGTGAAGGAGGTGCTGCTGGCGGCCAGCGTCGCCGGCCTGCCGGCGGCCGACTACCCGGAGGTGCAGGCGAAGGTGGCCGACGCCTTCCGCGGCACGAAAGCCGCCGACGCCGACGACGCCAGGGAGCTGGCCGAGTGGTGCGCGGCCGAGCTGAAGGTGGAACTGGACCCGGAGAAGCTGACCGGGGCGACGGCCGACGACGCGCTGCACGCCGTGCTGAACGCCTACGACCTGAAGTACCGGCCGGAGATGCACCAGACGGAGCGGAACCTGGTGCTCGAGCAGGTGGACAGCACCTGGAAGAGCCACCTGCTGCAGATGGACCACCTGCGGAGCGCGGTCGGGCTGCGGGGGCTGGCCCAGGAGGACCCGAAGATCGTGTACAAGCGGGAGGGGATGAGGCAGTTCGACGACATGTGGAAGGGCATCCACGAGCGGGTGAGCGAGAGCGTGTTCCGCATGGAGGACGTGGGGGACGAGGAGGTGAACGCGGCCATGTGGGCCGGGGCGCAGTCGGTCAAGCAGCAGACGGTGTCGGCCATGCAGGCGCGGGCGGCGCAGTCCAACCTGGACCAGCAGATGTCCACCAACGCCGGCGGCGGGGCGGAGAAGAAGGTGGAGACCATCCGGAACATCGGGGCGAAGGTGGGGCGGAACGACCCGTGCCCGTGCGGCAGCGGGAAGAAGTACAAGAACTGCCACATGAAGATCGAAGCCGGCAAGTGACCGCGGCCGGAGCGTAGGGTACAATTCACCGGACGCCGGAGCCATCGCCCATGGCCTTCTACCGCTATGTGTCCGTCGGTGAACACGCGGTCGTGACGGCGTCCACGCCGATGCGGGTGCCGAACGTGGACAGGTTCGGTAAGCCGAAGGTGGTGTACTTCACCGCCGACCTGTACACGTCGGCGGCCGCGGCCGAAGCGGCCCTGATGATCGGTTCGCTCAACCCGTTCGGGGTCGGCCCGCCGCCCGCGTACCGCCTGGACCTGGACCTGACCGGGATCGCCTACACCCACCACGGCACGGTGGCGGGCGGCACCGGCAGCGAGTACACCACGACCGGCAGCCCGCTCGTCACCGCCGTCACGGGGATGTCGCTATGACCGTCCTGCCGAACCAGTTCACCGTCACCTGCCGGGCGGACGGTACGCCGGCAGGGGGCGTGCCCGTCGGCGTCACCCTGCACATGACCCGCCGAAACCCGTACTTCGTGATCGCCGGGGTCACGAACACGAACGGCCAACTGGTCGTCACCCGCGACGCGCTGGTGCGAGAGGCGACCGCCACCCGCGACCTGTTCCCGGCCGACTACGCGCAGGTCGAAGGAGCGGACGGACAGTTCACCGGACGCATTGAGGTGGCAGCCCTCACCGTCCCCGAGATCGAGGCCGCCCTCCGGGCTTACGATTTGTACCAGGCGGTGTCAAAGTACCCGGCCAACTTCCGCTCTGACCTGGAAGCCGGACGCCGCGCCCTGACCGCCCTGGACCCGAAGCGGGTGGACGTGGCCGTGTGGCAAGACCCGCCGGCGGCGGGCGTGTCGTTCGACGCCGCGTCCGTCCCCCACCCGGTCACCTCCCCCGCCTTCGCCACCATCGGCTGAATCGACATTCGCCCGTGGTCCCCGTCCCCGAGTACCGAGCGGCGGCCGAGCGGCGGGCGACCCGCGGCGCGGCCGCCGTTCTCGCCGTTCTCGCTGCGGTCGTGCCGTCCGGCTTCGGGTGGGCGGGCCTGCACCCGAACTGGCACGGGATGCTGGACCGCTCCGAAACCTGGCTGTTCCTCGGGCTGATCGCCGCCGGGCTGATCGCCCTCCCCCTCGTGCCGGTGGCCGTCGTCCGCTGGCGGTGGGCCGCCCGCGACCCCCGCTCCGCCTGCCCGCACTGCCGCAAGAGCCTGGCCACCGCCATCCCGCTGGTGACCGCGTCCCGCCGGTGCCCGCACTGCGGCGGGGCGGCGCTGCTCGACCCGGACGACCAGCCGGCGGACCCGGACGCCCCGCCCCCGCCGCGGCCCACCCTCCGGGAGTTCCTGGAGGCGGACCGGCGGCACCAGGGGCTGGGCGTGCCGGTCATCATCGGCGGGCTGCTCGGCAGCTACGTCGGGTGCGGCGGGGCGGCGGCGGCGAGCGGCGCGCTCGACCTGCCGGGGCCGGTCGGGGTGGCCGTGTTCGGCCTGCTGGCGGCGGTGGTGCCGGTGTCGGCCGTGCTGGTGCTGGCCAGCCTGTACTTCCGGGCGAAGCGGAACGACGCCCTCACCTGCCCGCACTGCGCGGCCGTCCTCGCCGGCCACCGCTCGACCGTCGCGGCCACCGGCCGGTGCGTCAAGTGCGGCCGCACCACCCTCGCCCCGCGGCACCGCCCGCTGCCCCCGCCGCACGCCGCCCGGCCGTTCACCGTCGCCCAGATCACGGACCGGGAAGACGCCCGCTGGCAGGCGGCGGTACGGAACGGCCGGCGGGCGCTTTGGGCGCTGGCCGCGGCGGTGGCGGTGATCGCCGCCCCGTATGCCGCCGCCGGCAGCCGCACCGGGGTGGAGCTGTGGCTCAGCCCGCGGGTCGGCGACGACCGGGCCATGCTCCTCGCCCAGTTCGGTCCGTGGGTGGCCCTGTTCACGGTGCTGATGGGGGTGGTGTTTGTGAGCAGCCGGGCGACGGCGAGGGCGAAGAAGCGGCACCCGCTCGACTGCCCGCGGTGCGGGCGGGAGGTCCTGCCCACCTTCGCCCGCGCCACCCGCTGCTGCAGCCACTGCTGCCGGCCGATCTCATTGCAAACAAACGAGTTGCAAAAATCTGTGGATTAAATCAAGTTATCGTATTGACTTCACGAAGGGGGGGTATTTTGTGGCAGTCGGCTGACAGTTAATCACATCGAGGAGTTCTCATCATGCGCCTGTTCACCGTCACGGTCGTCGCCTCACTCCTGCTGACCGGTTCCTCTTACGGTCAGGTTCCGTCCGGTACGACGTGGACGTGGGCCGAGATCATGATGCCGAAGAAGCACACCTCGCCCACCTTCGCCACGTCGACGACGGACAACACGAAAACGACACTATCGCAGGCCAAGGGGACGCTCGATTTCGGTGCCCAAGGCGGGCAAGAGTACGTGGTGACGAAAGCGACACTGGTGGTCGAGGTGTCCGGCGGGCAGGGGATCTGGAATCCGGCGATTTCGGAGGACGCTGCTTTAAACTCGCCTGGTGCGAACAAGTGGACCCTGACTGGTTCGCAGTTCGGAACGCTCTACCAATTCGACCCAGCGGTCGATATTCGCATCGAGTTCCGGATCGAATTCAAGAAAAAGCCTACGCAGCAGAATCCGAATCCGCCGACCCTGACGGCCACGGTTGGTTCGAAGACTCAGAAGCCGACCGTACCGTAACTCGACTTTCATTCCTGAGTTCACCCGACATCTCACCGTTGAAAGGAGTCAGCATGAGGGCGCGCAAAGGGGCCTCGCTGATCGAGTTGCTCGTGGTGGTGGCGATCCTGGCAATCCTCATCGGCCTGCTGCTCCCCGCCGTTCAACAGGTGCGTGAGGCGGCGAACAGGCTAAAAGGCCAAAACCAGCAAAAGCAGGTGACCCTCGCCGTCCATGCGTATGCTGACGCGAACTCGGGGAAACTGCCGTCGATTGATGGGCGGCCGAAGCGGGTATATGTGGAGGATGGCAAATTCTGGGCAATCGCGCTCGACGACTATCTATTTACGAGCATTTTGCCCTACCTGGGCGCCGTAACCGTAGACCCCGATGACCCGTACCCGTACGTGGCGACCTATGTGAGCCCGGCCGATCCGAGTTTATACCTGCACACCCCGCCTTCCGGATTTCCGTGGCACGCGTTGTCGTACCCAGCGAACGCGCAAGCTTTCGCCGACTACGGTATTCTCCCCGTCACATTCACCGACGGGTTGACCCAAACGATACTCCTCGCGGAGAAATACTACGTTTGTGGTCAGACTCACATCTCGTACACCCAGCGGGAAGCGAACCCGATCATGCGGCGGCCCACGTTCGCAGACGGGGGTTCACTGCTCGGCGGGCGTAACCAAGATGACGTGTACCCGGTGACCGATCCTGTATCGCGTGTGACACGCCCGAGCCGTCCGGGCGTCACCTTCCAGACCACCCCCGTCGTCTGGTCGAAAGCAGCCTCCTCGTCTCGCACCCCGTTACCGAATGAGTGTGACACCACCTTGGCGAACACCCCTCATCGTGGCGGCATGATCGTCGCGCTGGCGGACGGCAGTTGCCGCACCATCTCCCCGCGGATCACGCCCGAGACGTTCTGGGCGGCGGTTACCCCGGCCGGCGGTGAGGTTCTCGGCGGGGACTGGTAGCCCGCACGTTAGCGAACACGGCACTTCGGGCGTGGCGACGAGCCACGCCTCTTCGTTTTGCCCCGCTTGCCCGGCGGCGGGCGGGGCGGTACCCTGATCCGCACACCCGTTCACCGCCCCACCGACCCCGCTCATGCTCGCCAAACTGCGGACGTTCGCCCTGGTCGGCATCGACGCCGTGCCGGTGGAGGTCGAGGTGGACGTGAGCGGCGGGTCGGCGAAGATCATCCTGGTCGGCCTGCCCGAGCTGGCGGTGAAGGAGAGCATCCACCGCATCGAGCGGGCGCTCGCCAACCTCGGGTACGCCCGGCCGACGGGGCGGGTCATCATCAGCTTGGCACCGGCCCGTTGTCCACGGTGAAAGCCTGCCCGGTCACGGGGATGAACTCCGCTTTGGTCAGCACTGAGGCGGCTACGGTCTTGCCCTTGCTCCGGCGGTCGATGACGGGGCGTTCGGTGTGTTCAAAGTGAAGGACGATGCGTTCCACCACCTTCCGCAGCGTCAGGGCCTTCCGTCTGGCGTCGTCCCCTGGTGCGGCTTCCTTGGCCTCTTCAAAGAGCTTGTCCAGTTCTTCCAGGTCGGCGTATGCGGTGTCCAATTCCGTGTTCAGCGGAACCATCTTCTGCCGGAATTCGGCAACCTCGGTGTTGGTCTGGTCGATCAACTCGCGTTGCATCTCCAGGACGGGGCCTTCCGGCAGCTTGTTCAGCTTCACCAGAAGTGCCCGAAGCTCGGCTTCCTTCTCGGTTAGCTCAGCTTGAAGGCGGTCTTGGTCTTTGGCGTATTCGTGGCGGTAGGTGTCCAGGACGGTGGGAAGCTCGCCTTCCTCGGTGCTGACGACGATGCCCTTGTCGTCCAAGAACTTTTTCATGGCCGCGAACACGCCCCAAAGCTCCTGCTCCCTGGTGGCGAGCTTCGCGTGAACCGGGGTCAGTAGGTCGGGGTTGTCCCTGGTGGCGAGAAGTTCCTTAACCTCTGGGGCGATGGCGTCAAGGTACTCGTTGACGAGCGGTTCAACCCGGTGCTGTGGTACTCGGTGAAGTTTGCAGCCGTAAGGGTTCTGCTTCCCGAACTTCGTGTAGCTGGTGCATCGGTAGTTCGGCCCGTCCTGTCCGTTGCCCGTCATCTTCTGCCCGCACTGACCACACACCAGCAACCCAGCCAACCACAGCCGAGAATCCCGTATCCCCCGCTTGATGGTTGGCTTGGTGGACTTAAGCCTGGTCTGCACTTCGTCCCAAATCGACTTGTCCACGATGGCCGTGGTGGACGGCGGGAACACCCAATCGGTTTCGGCGTTTTTGCGGCCCGTCGTGGCTTTGCCCTTCTTGTGGGGCGGGATGACGAACTTGCCGCCAGTCCGCCAGCAGAATTCGCCGTGGCTGTTCTTGTTGTAGACCGTGGCCCCGACGTAATAAACGGGGTTGGCAAGCATGGGCTTTAGCCGGGTGTGATACCACCCTTCGCCGGTCACGGGGTCTACCTTCCGCTCCTGTAGCCGTTGGGCAAGTCCGCGAATCGTCCAGCTTCCCGACGCGAACAGTTTGAAGATTTCTTGGGCGGTCGTTACCCGTTCTTCGATGATGGACGGGGCAAGTATGAAGCGTTCGTGATCTTGCTTGCGGGGGAACTTGTGCTTGCCGTCGCATCGCTCTTGTGTGCCGTCCGGGTAGATTCGGACGCGATGCCAAATCTTCTTCAGCGGAATCATCTTGAGGATAACAACCCGCCAGCGTTCTACCTTGCTGGCCGTATCCTGGCAAACAACGTCGTAGCCGTAGGGGACGTAGCCGCCCTGCCATTCGCCACGGGCCGTGTACTTGAACTTCCCGGTTAAGGAGCGTTCGCCCTTCTCCTTCTGCTCTCTGGTGCTGGTGACGTTGCCCACGGTGGATGTGAAGATTGCGGCCTCTTCGGTGCTGGTAAGCAGTTCGTCCTTGATCGTCCAAAGTTGGCAATCGTGGTCGATGAACTCGCAGACGAACTTGCCGAACTCGTGTTGGTGGGCAACGCCGAATCGGTCTTGGGAGCGGACCACAACCCAATCCAGCCGCCCGGCCTTAATGTCTTTTAGCATTCGCTGGAACTGTTCACGTTGGTCGGCTTTGTGTCGGCTGTTCCGCCCTTCGATGTCCTGATACCAAGTCCCGATCTTGATGCCGTGCCGTTCGGCCCACTCCTTGATGGCGGTGCGTTGCGTCTCGGAAGAGTCTTCGTCTTCCCCAAGACTGATGCGGACGTAAGCGGCCCCGCGTGTCCCCTTCGGTTTCGTGTCGGCTCTCATGGCTTCCCCTCGGTGGCGTGATTTTTCCAGGGGTCAAGTGTACCGGCAGTCTCTCCAAGGTGAAAGAGTGCTTTCGGGCAGAAACGAAAAGCCCCGGTAGCTGGTTGAGGCTTACCGGGGCCGTGGTGGGGCGGGAGGGTCGGATTTTACTTCGCCTTGAGCTTGCCCGCTTGCTTCCTTCGCTGGTGGGCTGCTTTCGCTCGTTGGCTACGGGCTTCCCGCTCGGTGGTGGCGATGATGTCCATAAGTCGGGAAGTCTTCGGCTTGGCGGTGGTCATGGGGCGTTCTCACGGTGGTGGTTGCGTAGTCGGAACACCCACTACGCATTTTGAACGGGTTCACGCCCCCTTCGGTCAGAGCTTGACCCGCCTTCCGGCCTTCTTCATGGGCCAGTTCTTGGGGATGGCTTTCGTGTGTACTGCCGCCGCAATCGTCGCGTCCCACGGGCCGGTTGTCCCCAGCGTTGACGCGAGTTTTGCCGCCGTCTTCGCGGTGTAGCGGATGGCGTAGGTGATCTGGCCTTCGGCGTAGTATTTGTCACGCGGCCAAGTCTCTTCAGTTACCGCGTCCCACACCCACCATTGCCCGCCTTTGCGGAACTCGGTGAAGGCGTGCCCGTGGTGTGAACCTTCGATTTCGCCCTGACCTACCGCGATGCTGTGTATAAGGTGGAACTGTCTGCCCGCCAGTCCTTCGTTCAGCACCTTGTCGAGACTCCGGCGGTAGCACTGTCCCTTGTTCCGCTTCTTCATGTCAGGCTTCCTTGTGGTTGGTGGTGATCGGAATACCCACTATGCGTTTTGACGGGTTCGGATGGTGTCAATGACCTCCTTCCGCATCTGGTCACGGGTCATATAAAGCCGATCCATCTCAGATAAGAAATCCGCCGCGTCGAACTGGCGGACTGTGTAAGCCTCAAATGGGCCGTGCCCGCAAGGGCCATACTGGAGTAAGAAGGCGTGCCGTTCCTGGTCTACCGCTGCCCTCACTTCCTTCACTGCCGCCAGTGCTTCGGCCTTCGTTTCGTAGACGCTGTGAAGCCCGTAGGTGGGGGAAGTAAGTCCGTCGCCATAGCCTGAGATGGACTCGCCCTGTGCATTCGTCCATCCATGTTGAGCTATCGCCCATCGGTTCCTTGCCATGTCTCGCCCTCCGTGTTTTTGTCGTAAACCGTTTCTGGATATAGGTTTACGGAATCAGTTTATTCTATATCGACAAATCCGGTCAATATTTTTTGACGGCATTTTTCAGAGCTTCATTTAGGCCGTAAATCACGGTCTTCGCAAGTAATCGCAAGTCCTGCCACTGCTTCGGGCCGATGGCGGCTTCTCAGCTAAGTCTTAAGTCTGCCGGCCTGCCGAGATGGGTACTTCACGGGCAAACCTGTGGGGTGGTCGCCGCGAGGGGCGGCTTCGGTGAACAAAGGCACTGAACTGGTCGGTCGGAGTTTTAGGAATTGTCCGTTTTTGACGAGTTGCTCGTTCAGCGGCGAACGCCTTGAAATAGCAGATGGTTGCCGATGTTAGTGGGAGTTAATTGGGAGAACGCTGTCTTCACGGTCTTATACTCACACTAACGACCCCCTTCACGTCCCGTTGGCAATGGGGATCGTTAATAGTGCAGGTCGTTATGCTCGATGCGGAACTCGGGCGACTCCTTCACGCCCACGAGCCGGTAGATTATCTCCTCGACCTCGGCTGTGGTCATGCCGCAGCCGAGGGCCTTCACTGTTTTCATGACGGTGCCCCCGTGCTGGTCGAGGATGGCGTCGTCCACGCTTAATACCAGCCGCCCCCCGCACTGGCGACAAGGCTCCGTACCCCTGGCTTGGCATCGCGGGCAGGACACGGCCCGGCCACCGCCACAAGTTGCACAGGTCACATCCCCACGCCCGCCGCACGGCACGCACGTTCGAGCCGTCTGGGTGCCGTGAAGGATGTTCTCCGACCGTCCGGTAAGGCCAACGGGCGGGCGGTAACGGAAGTCCCATGCGTCGAGGCGGGCCGGGTCGGCGGGAACCGCCGGCAGCCGCCACCCGACTCGTTCGTGAGGTCAGGTCGGAACGTTGACGCCTCCTGACTTTGACGAATCACCTGTCCGATGCAATAATCGGTTCAGTGACATCAAGACAGGCCGAGGGGGCTGCCCCGACGACGCCCGGCCAACCTGCAAATGAGCAAGGTGGCAACGCAGCGGCCCCGCACGGGGCGACGATGGAGGGCACCATGACGCAGACGTTCTACTTCCTGCACACCACCTCAGACCGAGCTTGGCAAACCGACGACCCGCAACAGTGGCTCATCGACCACCGCGACGACGACCTGCTGGCTCCAGCACGCGAGCGACTGGTTCTCAGCCCCGACGACCCGGAGCGGTGCCTCCGAGCCGTGCTTCGGCGTTGTGGCCTGGTCCTCGTTCGCGTCCTCACGAACTCCCAGATCGTCATTCGCCATTGGGGAGAACCCACACCGGGCATGAGGAAGTGGGCAAAGTCGTTCGGCTGGAACCGAACCGGCACCGGAGTCGTGTTCGAGAACTTGAAGACGGGCAAGGTCGCCGTTCACCAAGACGGGCAGGACGTGCTTTTGCATGGAGAGTCGGTTGGACTGACATTCCCCTGGGTGGCTTACGAGACGAAGTACGAGCGGCGGCTGGCCGAGGAGGTTGACGACCACGACGCCGCCTCGGCCTCGATCACGAATTTCGAGTGGGAGGGTTCGCCTCCCGAGAGGCTTACCTGGCGGGTGCTCAAGGCGATCTGGTTCGCGGAACTGGTCGAGTGCCCGAACTGCGACGTGCCACTCGTCCTCGTGTCGTTCGGCTGGCAAAGGGGGATGCTCTCGTTCCGGTCTGGCAGGGTCGTCCGCTACTGCCTGCGGTGCCGGCGGCGGTTTGAGGTGAATGAAGACAGACCGCTGGCGTGGCTTGCGGACACACTCCCGGCACCACTTCGTCCCAGCCACCTGCGGTTGTGGGATACGATCCCGATCAACTGGTCGGTGCCGTCGCTGGGTCACGCCCGACCTGTGCAACTTGCTGATGGTGAAAGGTCATGAGGAGAGCGGAGTCGTGTGCAACGCCCGAGGCCGCTGATTCCGGGGATGTGCTGCGTCTAAGGCACGGGTGAGGTCGCAAGTTCGACTCCAAGCGTCATTGCGACCTGTCTGGACATATGGTGACAAGGCAAATCGTGTTTCTTAATAAAATCCAATATACTTTTTCCCAATTCCTTTGGCAGTCGCGGTTCCTACCGCACCCTGGTGGAATCGAGCACGGTCGCGTGTCTTTGCGTTACATAATTTCCTTGTTCTGACTCCGAGGTGGGGTCACACAGGTTGAGACTTTCCGAGAACGTCGATTTGAAAAATCGCAGCAATGCAAGCCGTCGTTTCCCACAGGGTTGAGGCTCGTCAGGTTGCTCCACCAACCGGCATGAGACTCGATCCAAAACCCGCCGTCGGTGTTCCCCCAGCTTACAAGCCGACTTGTGGCGTTCGGAGCCGCTGAAGCACCTCATTGGTCCGTCGCATTCGGTCGGGAAAAGTTCGACCCAAGACGCGGCGAATATCCTTCGCCACTTCGGCCTTCGTTCGTCTCTGCCATGTTCCGCCCTTGATTCTTCTCTTGCGTGGTATGCGGTGTATCCTGGCGAGTTCATGCAAAACGGCCCAGCCAAATGATTCGTCGATTTTGACCATATCAGCACCATGTACTTATTGAGTGTTTTCTGTCATGAGTTGAACGAGATCAGCAATATAGTTATCGACAAATTCCTTGGGAAAGATCACGATAGTCTCCCACGCTTCTCTTCGACCGTGGCTTAAGAACAGTCCTGCCGGGTGACACCTTCGACAAGTCACAGAGTCCGAAAAACGACGGCAGTAAATTGTTGTTCTCCGTCCAACGGAGCAGACTCCGGCAACAAGCCGGATCGACTCAACACTCAGGCCGCACACGACAAGCTCTCCTCGCACTCGACAGTATTGTGAATCCCGTTCTCGAATTCGTTAAACTCGGAAAAAGCGGCTTTCGCTGTTTGATTCTCAGTGGGATTACCCACTAAACAAGATAGAAGGCCCCCCAGAGGGGGAGAGAGAAGATCGAGACGCAGATCGCAGTCCCGTTCCCTGGCCCCGGAGGCAAACTTGGACGCCACCGCCAGGCCGACCGCGTACCGCCGGGCACGCCCCTTCTCGCCGTTGACCCCATAGCTGTGATGGACCGCGATGTGCAGCCAGCCGAGCGACCGCAGCGTCTTGACGAAGGCGGTCAGCTTCTTGCTGCGGCCCTGCTTGTCCTGGCACCAGTTGATCTTCAATCCGGCGAGGATGGTCGGGATCGCCGTCATCGCAATCTCGTTCTGCCGGTGCCGGTGAACGAACGACAGGAACCGTCGCACGGCCTCGCTCGCGGTCGGCTCATCACACACCAGGACCGGGACGACTTGCGTTCGGATTCGATCCGACTCGGCCTCCGACCACCGGAACGGCGGAACCGCACCACGGGTCCACGTCGTCTTGTCGCTGATGCGAAAACCGCCCCGTGCGAAGGCGTCGTGGACTGCCGCCAGCTTGGCCGCTGAGGCCGTCGGGTCGGCCTGCCCGCCGTTCCCGTTGTAGGCCGTCTTCACTACCCAGCGGATGAACTCGCTGACCTTCGGGCGGTTGTGGGTGAGCCGGTGGCTGAACGACTTGTCCGGCAACTCGTCGCAGTAACCCTCCAGCACCTCAACCGCCCGCCCCTCGTCCACCTCGTAGGGCAACAGCCGGGCGGTCAACACCAACGCCAGATTCAGGTTGAAGGCGGTCTTCCCGTTCCAGAAGTCGATCAGGCCCTCCCGGTACTTTCCACGCAACAATACAGACGGCCCGGTTGATTGTGCGTGGGCCGGAGCGGCAGTCTTTGCCGTTCGAGGCTCCAGACGGGACCGCAGGTACTCGTACACCTCGTCCGCCGGCATGTAGTCGCCGGGCTTCAGCAGCCACTTGGCGTACTCCACCACGTCGGTCGTCGGGCGGTCGGTGAGCATCGACCGTCCCCGGCAGAGGGGGAGTCGGAACCCGTGGTTCTTGGTGGGGTAAACTTCCAGCCGGGCAAGGCCGAGGCCGGGGTGCCGGCGGTCGAGGGTTTCGAGCGTGGCCCGAAGTTCTCGGGTGCAGGCGTCGAGGTGTGCCGGCTCGGCAAACACCTGAACCAAGTGAACCCCGTTGGCGTTCTCGTCCGCGATCTGGTAGTGCCACCCGTCCCGCCCGTGGAAGGCCGTCTGGAGGACGCGGAACCGCTCCAGGAACAGGTCCGGGCAGCCCCCGTGCAGGTCGAGGTCGATGGCCCGGAAGCGGGTGCGTTCGCCCCCGAACACGCCCACAACGTCCCGCCCTCGGACGTGTCGCCCGACGTCTTCGGCCCGGAGCCTGCCGCAGCAGTCGAACCAGCCCCGCTTGGCGTCACCCCAGCGGATGTGCTTCTGGCGGTCGGCCCCGGACACGAACCAGGCGTGGAACGCACGGACGGCGAGGGTGCGGAGGGTCGGCGTGTACGGCACCGTGTCTTCCAGTGCGTACAACTGGACCGAGCCGCCCCGCGACAGGGGGACTTGGACGACGCCGCGTGATGCCGCCCCCTTTCGCAACTTGCGATCCGCCGCCTTCCAACCGGAAACGGATTTCAGGTGCGTGGGGACGTACTTCCAGGCGGGGAACTCATGGGTGAACGGCCAACACCCTTGCCATTCGGGGCCGTCCATGTCGGACAGGATGGATTCGTCAGACTCGTCAAATTCGATCATCATGTAGTCTCACATAAGTGGAGTCGGTATTGATGCGGCGACTGGCTGTAAAGATATATCGTCTGGGCAAGAATTTTTGTCTAATGACGACGAGAGTTTTGATGAGAAATCGTGTCTGGGTCGATATGTACTATGACGAGTTTTCTACCACCTGGAGAGCCATGAAGCCGAGTCCGTCACACGTCACCGTCCCGATCTATTTGCGTGCCCCGCTCGCCCTGGATTGGGTGGTCGAAGAGATCGCCCGCCGCGAGCGGCGAACCAAGTCCGCCGTCCTCGCCATCTCACTCGAAGAGTACGCCCGCCAGACCCACGGCGACCTGCACGCGGAGTACGCTCGGCAGTTGGGGGAGCACGTCGTTCAACAACAAAAAGGAAGCCAAGAATGAATCGCAAGGAAGAACTCCTCGCCCGAGCCGAGGACTACCGCCGGATGAATGTGTACCTGCCGGACGAGGACGAGTACGTCACGGGAATACGGGTGAGGCCGGACCTGCTGGCACCGTATCAGGGGAACGAGTTGGAGCCGGTCGTGTCCACCCTCGGGCTGTACGACCTCGCGGACGAGGCCCACTGCACCGTGAACGGGTACAACGCCGTCGTCCTGAACTCGAAGAACCTGCTGATCGCGGACGTGGACTTCGGGGACCGCCGGCTGTCGCAGTGGGCGGGGCCGACCGACATCCACCCCGTCCTGGAAGCCCTCGCACAACTGCACCTGCTCGACGGGGAATCGGGCACGGCCTTCGCCAAGGAACAGTTTCGTGTGTATCGCACATTCGCAGGCTGTCGAGTGGTTTGCACGAGCCGCCCGTTCGCTTGGGCCGTTGACGGCTGGCAGGCCGAGCGGCTGATGCGGTTCCTCGACGCCGACCCGAAGTACGCCGCCCTGTGCGGCGAGCAGAAGTGTTACCGGGCCAGACTGACGCCCAAGCCGTGGCGGGTCGAGGACCGGGTTTGCGACCTCTGGTCCGGTGCCGAAGCCCACATCCACCCAGACCTGGCCGAGCAAGTCCGACTCCATGACGACTTCACATTAGCCGCTTAACCTGACCGCTGCGATACGTCCCCGAGTCGCTCACTCACCTCTCGACGTTTCCGTCGGAAACATTCGCCGCTTCCACCGCCGGTGCCGAGTCACCCACCCTGAGTCCGTCATCGGAAGAAAATCTTGGCAGGTCGAGAAGATTTCGGTCGCTCCTGACGATGTACTCCACGCAATTTGACGGGAAGGACGCCTTCTCGGCCTTTCAACTTGCTTTGCCAAATGGCTCACCGGCTACGAGGGTGAGCCGAGGCCCATGAATAACAACCACCGAAGCGAGGACTACGCGATGTACAAGACACTCAAGGCGGCATACGCCGCCGGGTTCGACGACAAGACCGACGACCAGTATGGCGGGGAGCCGCTCCAACTGAAGGGGCACACGCTGGTCCGCAACGCGGACCGAGCGGTGAGTCGTACCGAGTGGCAACGCCAGGGGTTTATTGTCCGACCGGCACAGGAACCGCACGCGGTCATCGGGGGGCGAGTCGGTGGAAGGTATCGCTGTTGGGAGGTCTTCCGCGACGATCAAGTCGAGGCGGGCAAGCGACGGGTGACACGACCCGCCGCTCTGGTGCCGATCCTGTCGGCGGTCTGGGCGATCAACCGACACGCGAAACGGCTTCGGGAGCGGGCCTCGGCCTGGTGGGATGACTGCCGGCGGGATTTGGCCGGGAAGAACGCCACGCGGAAGCGAGAACTTTACAAACTGAAGGGCCGGTGCCTCCATCATCTCTTGGGGGACGGCCTCGTGGCGGTCGCCGGTTACTGCCGGTTCGGACAAGACGGCGACCTGTGGGCCGAGGTGCTGGCCGGCGGCGGGTACACATTTCACCGCCCGTGTCCGCAAGTCATGAACATCCCCGACGTGCCCCACATCGAGTGCATAGACGCGAAGCCCCGTGGGACCGGAGAGCCTCGGCTCCGAGACGCCCTTCTGACCGTGAACGTGTACCTGGCGGAAAGGCCGGCGGTGGACTTGTTCATGTGGCCGGCGTGGTCGTTCCGCTGCGACGACGCCGTGGACGAAGGCGATAGTTGGACCACGGATGGGTGGGACGAGGACTCTGACGTAGACGTGGATGTCGAGGAACTGCTTGCAGCGTGACCATACCCGCGAGTCCGAGGGGATCGCCGCATGGGTGGCATAAAGTGCCCTACGGCGACACGGACGAAGAATGTGTTTGTCGCCGTGATGCGGATCGCACATTTGATCGCTTGAGTTGGCCGAGCAAATTCGGCTCCACGGCGGTTTGCCCACGCCAGACGCATCCCCTTCCGAGTCGCGGACCACTGCCGCGATCACCCGGAAAAGTTCGATTCGGGTTTGCGATTCTCCCCTACAATGTTGACACAACAGGCCACCCTCTTTAGCCGGAGGGTGGGCAGTGACGCACCTGCCCTAACAGAGCAAGGCCGTCACGACACCGTGGCGATGAAAGCGTAGTCAGGGCATCGGTCGTGCGGGGATCGTCAACCCGTTCGCGGTGAACCCCGCTCAGTCGTCCTCTCCCCTTCTTCGACGGGGGCGTGTCCACAGGCACTCGGCACTGGCCGGGCTGTGGACGATTTACGCTCCTACTCCACAGTCCACCTCCCTGCCGCGACTTGTGAACCACTCACTGTGGAGCGGAGGGTGTGCAATCATGCTTGACAAGACCGGCGACCGCTTTCACGACCTGCTCGACTTCGACCTGGACGACGACCGGTTCACGTTCTGGAACATCCTTCCACCGGCCCCGCCCGAACGACTCGCCGCGATTAAGGACGCCATCGTCGCCGGCACCTGGGCGGGGCGGATTGTCGTCGATGAACTTGGACGGGTCGTCTACGGCCACGACGACTACCGGGCGTTCCGGGCCGTCCGCAAGCCGGCCCAGCACATCCTCCAGGTGCGGCTGGACGACCGCTTCAGCCGGGCCGAGGTCGAGGGGCTGATCCGCCTCTGGCGGTACTGCGACGGGGGCCTCGCCACCCGCGACGAGCGGCAGGAGGCGATCAAACACCAGTTGCGGATCACTCCGCACTGGTCGAACCGGGAGATCGCCCGGCTCATCGGGGTGGATAAGAACACCGTCCAGGGGCAGCGGAGCGAACTGGAAGAAACCGGTGAGATTCACCAGTTTCTCGCCCTCGGTGGCCGGGGTCAGACCAAGGGCCTGCCCATCGTCCTCTCCCACAACCGCTCCGAGGCGAAGAAAAACGCACGTCTCCTGATCGACGCAACAGACATCGACGCGAAGGGGCACTCGCCTCGTATGTTGCGGCAGAAGGTGGCCGACCAACGACGCGAGGGCATGGCCCGCCTCGGTGCCGGGACGGCCTGCCCGGAGAACGTCCAACTGTTCCACTTCGACTTCCGGGAACTCGACGGGAAGCTCCGTGGCCTCGGCTATCAACCCGGCGACGTGTCGCTGGTGTGGGCCGACCCGCCGTGGAACGCCTTGGCCCTCGGCGTCTACCCCCACCTGGCCGCGTTCGCCGGGGAGTGGCTGAAGCCCGGCGGCGTTCTCGGGGTTTACCCCGGCACCGAGTTCGAGGACGACGCGAAGGACGTGCTCCGGGAGAAGTTAGTCGGGTTCTCGAAGCCCCGCCGGCTGATCGTGGTCAACAACGACGCCGGCCACGGGCGGGTGATCGGCGGGTTCAAGGTGTGTTACCAGCCGATCCTTTTGTTCACGAAGGGCGAGCCGGCCCCGAGGCCGGTTCACTACGGGGACGTGATCCGCACCGGCAGGGAGCCGAAAGATCATCATGACTGGCAGAGGACGGAGGCCGAGACGACGCAATGGCTGAAGGCCCTGACCGAGCCGGGGGAACTCGTCGTTGACCCGTTCGGCGGCGGGTTCACGACCGCCGCCTGCTGCCTCCGGCTCGGCCTGCGGTGCGTCTCGTGCGACGTGGTTCAGCAGGTCGTGAACGTCGGGAAGTACCGGCTGAAGCAGGTGTGGGACGAGATGGAGGCCGCGAAGCAGAATTAAGCCTTATTGACGGAATCGGTCGTCGGGTGGCCGATGCCGCCGTCCATTGCCAGTTGACACTTGTTGCGGGTCGCCCCAGCGACCCGTTGCCCACTGGCCGGGCAGCAACAAACGGCTCGTCAGGTCGTCGTTATAAATTCATCGACTCCATCACTTTGACAAGGAGAAATACTTGCTGCTGCAACACCCGTTGGGGAAACTGCTCCCGGCGATGAACGCCGAGGAATACGAATACGCCAAGTCCGACATCCAGAAGCACGGCCAGCGGGAGCCGATCATCCTACTCGACGGCCAAGTGCTGGACGGGTGGCATCGTTACCGCATCTGCCTCGACCTCGGCATCGAGCCGAAGTTCAAGACGCTCGGGAAGAAGGCCGACGCACTGGCCGAAGTGATCTCCCGGAACCTCGCCCGGCGGCAACTCAGTCCTGGGCAGCGGTACGGCGTCCTCTTGCAGATCGCGGAGCAGTTCCCGACAGTCGCGGCCAGCTTGGAAGCGGTCAGAACCGACGCCAAGAAGCGTCAATCCGGGGGTGTGCCTCAGCAGAGGCAAAGGGCGAGCGATGTAATCGGCAGGATGGCCGGGGTCGGGCACGCGACGGTTGAACGTGTGGATCGGTTGAAGAAACTGTCGCCGCAACTGTTCCAGGAGATGGTGGACGGGAAGGTTCCGCTGCCGCACGCGGTCGTACAAGCAGCCATGCAGGCCCGGCGGGACAAGCAGGAGGCCCTGCGTGCCCCGCCCGGAGTTGCGACCGAAAGCCGGCTACTTTGCGGCGACTTCCGAAAGGTGCTCAAGACCCACACGCTGCCGCAAATCTCCCTCGTGTACGCGGACCTGCCGTGGGATCGAGCCTCCCTCGGCTTGTGGGACGGCGTGGGGCGGGTCGCGGCGAAGGTGCTGCGTCCGGGTGGGGTTCTGGCAGCGTATCCGGGGAACGTGTACCTCCCCGACGTGATGGCCGCGTTAGGCAAGCACCTGACGTTCCACTGGACGTGTGCGATGTTCCACAACGAGGTCGTCGCCGCCAAGCCGAAGAAAGTCATGTCGAAGTGGGCACCACTCCTCCTTTACGTACACGGGAAATTCGATCCACCACTCCACATCCTCGACGTGGTGGAGTCGGAGAGCAAGGAGAAAGATCGGCACCCGTGGCAGCGTCCACTGGCCGAGTACCTACACTTCATCAAGTATCTGACGAGGCCGGGGGAGTGGGTGCTGGACTTGACCGGCGGCAGTTTCGCCAGCGGCAAGGCGGCGAAACTGCTGGGCCGGAACTATGTCGGCGTGGACATCGACCCGAAGGCGGTGGCGAAAGGCCGGGAATGGATCGAAGAGGTCAAGTAGTGCCCTTCACATCGTCAGAGGCATCACCGCTCGGTTTCAGCTTTTTGTCGGCGTACTCGAAGACACGGGACAGTTCTGCCCGTTCGATCTCGACAAGAAAAGATAGCACTGACGCGGGGGCCACATTCGCCGTCGGGAGTGTCCCGTCCCCGAATTTGATCTCCGAGCGGCGTAAACTCTTCTGATCCTTGGCGTCGAGCAGGCCGAGAATGCCGAAGAAGCTGAACCGGCTCCACACAAAAACGTGTTCCCCGGAGTTCAGGACGCCGAGCGTGATCGACTGCCGAAGATGGTACTCCTTATCGACCAGAAAAAGGTACTGGCGGAACCTGCTACTGCCCGGAGCAGGCTGATCCGTCAGCAGAGATGTCCGCCAGCACTCCAGAGCTTCGGCAACGAAGTCGTAAGCCAGAATCGCCTTGGTTCGCTGGCTCAACTCGTCAGGGCTGCGGGTCGTCTGCCACAAGAGGTTTCGCCACGAGATCGACGTGGCGAACCAAAACAGCCAAGGGCCATGTTTGTCGCCGGGTTTACCACTCGTGCTTAATCGCTTCGCTTGGTTCTCCCACCTGCCGAACTTCTGCTCGCAGTCCGGGCAGAGGAGGGGCAGAGTGATCGCGTAAGGAGATCGTCTCATCTTGTTCAAATCGAGTACGCTCCCGCCGTTTGGATCGCGGATTTCGTTCTTGTAGACCCAATCAGGAATGACGTGACTGTCGCGGAGTTCGCCGCTCTTGCGGCAGAGTCGGCACTCGCCCATCTTCTTTTCTTTGCCCATCGGATTCGCCTTGGAAAGTTGCCTGGAAGTCGAGCGACCCAACAGTCGGGATTGACGCCATGCCAGGTCGGAACAGGGCCGTGATTCCGTGTCGTCGGCGGCGATCAAAGGGCGAGGGAGTTCAGCCCTCCTCATCGAAGTAGTCCAGGTCCACCTTCTTCACGACGAAGGAGCGGGCGGTCGCCACCCCGATGTCGTGGTCGATCATCAGTTGGGCCAACTGCCGCCCGTCGATCAGCACGATCTTTCGCTCGATGCGGGTGACGTACTCGTGGGCCTCCTTCGAGAAGGTCGAGGTCGTCAGCAGCACGCCTTTCCTGGCCCGGAACCCCTCCATGCTGCCGGCGAACCCCTGCACTTCCGGGCGTCCGACCGTATCCTTCCACCGCTTCGCCTGGATGCACACCACGTCCAGGCCGAGCTTGTCCTCCTTGATGATCCCGTCGATCCCGCCGTCGCCCGACCGCCCGATGGCCTGGCCGGCGTCGGCCAGCGACCCGCCGTACCCCATCGCCACCAGCAGATCGACCACCAGCCGCTCGAAGAACGACGGCGAGCACGCCTTCAGCCGTTCCAGCAGGTCGTCCGCCAGAGCCGCACGCAGCTTGAGGTAAGAGTCTTCGAGGGCCTCTTCCGGGGTCGCCGTGTCCGCGTCAATGTCGCCGCCGTCCGGCTCGGCGGACGTGCGGTCCAGGAATTCGGTGAACGACTGGTAGTGGCGAAGGAACTCGTTGTCGATCTTGGCCGGCTTCTTGGCGAGCACGGCCTGCCCCTCGTCCGAGAGCCGGACGACGCCACGGTTCGGCTGGACGACCAGCCCGGCCTTCTTCAAGTACGTCTTCGCCCAGGCCACCCGGTTGGCGATCACCGACTGCTGGCCGCTTGGCAGTTGCTCCTTCCGCTCCGCGTCCGTCAGCCCGAAGCGGTCGGCCAGGGCGGTCGTCACGGCCCGCAAAGGGTAGTCTTTGCCGTCCGCAAGGACTTCGAGCAGGGGCAACATGCACTCCTGGTAATCGGGAATCGGCATCGTCGCCCCTCAAATTGCAAGTAATCAGTCACACCAAGGGCACACCTTCCAGATCGTCCCCTTCACGAAGACCAATAGAATCGGCTGGTGCAAGAATCCGGTAGTGGCGACGGCACCGGCAGCGTCACGGCGTCGGATCGTGCCTTTCACCCTTCTCGCCGGAGGTCAAGACTTGGGGCGGGCGTCCTTGTTCCCGCCCCAGACTTCGACCCGCCGCCCGTCGCGGTCGCCGGACCACAACTTCGTCGTGCAGGTCCGCACGAGCAGGTTCTTCCACAACTGGCTGTTGGCGAACGTCTCCTCGTCCGGGCTGAACAATGAGAAGACGCTCCTCGACGCGACGAGGATCATCTTCCGCTTGGCCCGGCTCAGGGCCACCGTCAGCCGTCGCGGGTCGAGCAGGAACTCGCCGGCCATCAGCAGGTACGCCGGGTCGCTCTCGGTCGCACTGACCAGGATCACCGTCCGCTCGCCACCCTGGAAACGTTCCACGGTGTCGATGGCCGACCGCGACGGCAGGCCGGTCGCCGCGTCAATCACGCACAGGGCCGGAAACGCCTGCCGCAACGCCGCCCGCTGTGCCCGGTGCGGCACCACGATGCCCAGCCCCTCGTCCGCGTCCAGGGCGAACCCGGCCCCGTCCGCCAGCACCCGGATGAGCGGCTCGATGAGCGACTGCTCGAACGGGTTGCGGACCTGGCTGCCCGCCTCGTCGTGGACGACCACCACGAGCGGGTGTTCGGGCCGCAACACCGCCGCCACGAACTCGTCGGGGAGTGTCTTCGCCGGGAGCAAGTCACGTTTGCGAGAGTGGTAGTTGATGCCGTCGTGCCGGTACACTTCTTCCCGGAGGAACTCGGCCATCGCCGCGTGCAGCCGGAAGCTCTCCGCGAACTGGATCATCGGCGGGTTGTGCTGCCGCAGGGTGTCGAACAGGCTGGTGTACACCTCGTACTGCTTGAACGTGCGGCGGCACTCCCGCTCCCAATCGTGGTGGACGATGGGCGGCATCTGCCGATGGTCCCCGACCACCACCACCTGGCCGTCCGCCGCCAGCGGCAACGCGGCCATCACCGCCTCGGGCAAGTTCATCTGCGAGGCTTCGTCCAGCACCAGCAGGTCGCACAGGCCGTGGCCGAACATCTCCTTGTCGAACTTCGCCTTCATCATCCCGTACACGCCGCCGGGCGTGACGCCGACGACCGCCCACTCGTTCTCCAGCAGCACGTCGTAGTTCTTCGGCTCCCCCTTCGCCTTCTCCGCGTCCTTGGTCAGCGGGACGACGCCCTCGGGCGGCGGGTCGTTCGGGGCCACGCGGTAGACCGGCACGTCGAGCAGGCCGGGGTCGAGGTACAGGTCGAACAGGCCCGGCGACCGGCGGCGAAGGTCGCGGAGCTTCTCCTGCACCTCGATCACGTTCTTGACCAGCACGTCGGTCGCCGCGTGGGTCTTGCACGACACCAGCACCCGGCACGGCTTTCCCTGCTGCATCGCCCCCTGGATGCGGGCGAACACGGCGAACGCCGTTGAATAACTTTTTCCAGTTCCGGGTGGCCCCTGACAGACTAAAACGGGGGCCTTCCCGTACCCGCCGATGAACGTCCGCTTCGACTTCTCGAAGTCGTGGAGCAGCCCCTCGTCGCGGAACGCCACCAGCCCGGCCAGGAACTTCATCTGGCCCGGCGTCCCCGAGGCGTCCCGGCCCCAGGCCACCGGGTCGTTCAACAGGGTGTACAGCCGGTTCCGTTCGCCCCGGCACAACCCCTGAACGATCTGGCTGCACCAGTACCCGTACCAATCATTCACACACGGGTCGAGGGTGTAGAGGGTGCCGTCCTCCAGCGGCTTGTTGACGGAGGGGAAGACGTAGCCCCGCGACCACTCGCCGCCGAACGACTCCTTCATCTCGGCCTCGACCACCGCCGCCGTCACCCGCCCGGCGGCGTCCGTCTCCGTCGCCACGACCCGCGTCAACTCGACCCGGTTGCCGTAAGGAAGTTGGTTCGGCGTCGGGGTGAACGGGGTGCGGGCGGACGCGGCCTTCCGCTCGTCCACCGCCCACCTCGGGAACAGCACCAGCCGGTCGCCGTCGCGGAAGGTGGACAGGGCCAGGGCCTCGTGCAGATCGCAGTCCAGGCCGACCGCCTCGACCCGTAACCGCACCGCCATCCCGTCGTGGGACCACTTGTACTCGCCGCCCTGGCCTCGCGGGACGCGGAACGGCGTGCCGGGGTGCTTCGCCTTGTGGGCGGCTTCGGCCTCGGCCCGCTTCCGCTGCCGGAGTTGGTGCTCGCGGTTCCGCTCGGCCACGTCCGGCTCCTGGTCGGCCTCGACGTACCGCACCAGCAGCGTCTCTCCCATCAGCACCCGGCGTTCGGGCGGGGCGTGCCGCGTCCCCCGCCAGTCGGCCACGGTGACGTGCCGCTCGATGGCGACGAATTCCGCGAGGGCGTGGGCCAGCGAGCCGGCCTTGTCCTCGTACCCGGCCAGGTCGGGCAGGACGAACGGGGTCTTCTCGGCGTCGGGGTCGCCGGGGAAGGCGTGGGCGACGTGCTCCAGGGCCTCCAGCCGCCGCCGCTGAAACGCCAGCAGGCCGTCGCGGGTGGTGCCGCGGAAGTCCGCGAACTCGTCCCCCCGACCGGGCTTCGGCGTCGGCAACTGGCCCCACGCGGCGTAGGCGTGCTCCAGCGGCACCGACGAAGCGAACCGCGACCGCTTGGTGTACCACTCCGACGTGCCGTCCAGTTCGATCTTGCCCAGGTAGTCGAACACCCTCGGCTTGAACTGTTCGCGGAACGGCAGCGGCGTGTTCCAGTCGAACTTCAGGTACGCCGCCACGCTCTGGAGCGATTGGCAGGTCATCGGGTAGTTCTTGAACGCCCGGATTTCGTCGCTCAGGAAGCTCGCCACCGGGGAATCGAATCCGGCGAATTGAGTGAGAAAATCGTAGAGCGGCGGCGTGTTCTTCAGCACCGGCGGGAAGTTGCGGGCCAGCCCCTCCAGCAGAAGCCGCTGCTCGTAGCGGTCGAAGAAGACGACGTGGATCGGGGCCGTGTTCTTCCCGTCCTTGCTCCCGCCCGGAGCGGCCAGTTCCACCACCGCCCGCACCACCTCGCGGGTCCAGTCCACGAACAGTTGCCGCTCGGCAGCCGCCGTCTCGGGCGGGCCGTCCGTCATGCGGACCACGGCCAGCCGCCGGGCCGGGTCGGGAACCCCGGCCTTACACCCGACCACCAACGCCCCGAGCAGGTACACGCGGTCGTTCAGGTAGTCGTGCTGGGCGTCGATGTACACCCGGACGAGGTTCGGGTTCAGGTTCGGGCCGGTGGCCGGGAGGGTGGTGCTGCCCTTGTCCGGGATGAAGCCGAGGGCCGGCGTCCCGTCCTTCTTGGCCGACCGGCGGAAGCTCTTGGCCCGGTGGACGAGTTCGTCGAGCCTCGGGCCGACCGGCCAGGTGGAGGCGATCCGCCGCACGGTCGGCTCGTGGCCGGGGGCGGGAACGAGGTCGGCCTTCCGGCCCGGCGTTGTCGGGTCGGGGACGGTGAAGTCTTTGAGCGAGGCGAGGGCCTGGATCGTGGTGAGGCCCGCCCGCCGCAGGGCCTCCTTCTCCACGCCGGTCATGTACGGCAGCAGGGACAGGTCTTCCCGCTCGGCGGCGTCCTTCAAGCAGAACTCGTTGTACAAGCAGCCGTCGCACTTGAACGACAGACAGAACGGCACGTCCGCGAACGCGGCCTGGGCGACCCGAATGGCGGTCGAATCCGGCCCGGTCACGAGGTCGGCCACCGACCGCAGGTAGGCTTCCGGGTCGGCCACCACCTCCAGCAGCACGCCCTTGAGGCCGAACCACTTCTCGGCGGCTTCGCGGAGCGGCGGGATGACCTCGACCGCCTCCTCCGTCGTCGGGTCGGCGGGCGTGCGGAACAGAATGCCCGTCTGGACGGCGGTGCCCGTCACCCCGGCGTCCGCGAGGATGCGGTCGAGCATGGCGTGGTAGAAGGCGACCTGGAGCCGGTGTTCGACCTTGGCCTCGGCGGTCGATTTCATGTCCGCGACCAGGGCGTGCAGCCGCCCGTCGCCCGCCCGCTCCAGCCGGATCAGGTCCACGTCGCCCCGCACCTGCCACGCCCCGAGGGTGGCCTCCAGCCGGGGTTGGAAGAGGACGACCGTCTCGCCGGCCTTGAGCCGGGCGACCTCGGCCAGCAGGTCGGCGGTGTTGGCGGGCCGGTTGTGGTCCCCGGCGTACTTCTCGGCGTAGTGGACGGAGCGGAACCGCCCGCCCAGGTCGGCCTCGACGCCCTCCTCGAACGTCTTGCCGGACAGCGACAGAAGCGGAGTGATCCGCTGGGGAGTGACCCCGTACTGCTCCATGAACGGCAGCCCGGCCCGCTCGGACAACCGGAGCCGCAGGAACCGCTCGCACTGCTCCAGCCGGACGAATTGCGACACATCGGTCGGCGTGACCCGCTGCGGGCGGGCGGGCGTCGGCGTGAGGACGGGCAGGGAGACGGTGGTCATGCGGCCCAATCCTTCGCCAGCAACTCGGCCTGTTCGAGTACGGTCTGGACGGCCTTCGGCTGCATGTCGGGCGGGTAGCCGTACTTGTTCAGGATTCGCCGCACCAGCCGCCGCAGGTTTGCCTTCACGCTCTCCTTCAGCGTCCAGTCGATGGTCGTGTTCTTCCGCACCGTCTCGACCAGTTCGCGGGCGATCAGCCGCAGCTTGTCGTCCCCGAGCACCTGCACCGCCGAGTCGTTCACCTCCAGGGCGTCGTAGAAGGCGATCTCGTCGTCGCTCAGCCCGAGCGACTCGCCCCGCTTGTGGGCCTCCCTCATCTCCTTCGCCAACGCGATGAGTTGGGCGATCACCTGGGCCGACTCCAGGGACCGGTTCTGGTACGCCCGGATCACCTGCTCCAGCATGGCCGCGAACGACCGCGACTGGATCAGGTTCTTCTTGGCCCGGCCCTTGATCTCGTCGTTGAGGAGCTTCTGGAGCAACTCCAGGGCGAGGTTGCGGTGCGGCATCCCCTGGATTTCGGCCAGGAACTCGTCGGACAGGATCGAGATGTCCGGCTTCTTCAGGCCCGCTGCCGCGAAGATGTCGATCACCTGCTCGCTCGCCACCGCCTTCGAGATCAACTGCCGGATGGCCGAATCGGTGTCCCCGCCGGTCGCCCCGGAGCCGCCGGTCGAGAGCTTCACGAACCCCGCCCGCACCCCCTGGAAGAAAGCGATCTCGTCCCGCAGTTCGAGGGCGTCCTCGTGGGGCATGCACAGGGCGAACAGAGTCGTCAGCTTGGCGACCGCGTTCATGTACCGGGTCTTGGCGTCCGGCTCCTTCGAGTCCGGCTTCATCGGGGCCTTGCGGTCCAGTTCGAGAATGAACTCCTTCGCCCCCGCCAGCACCCCGAGCCGCTCCTCCGGCTTGCCGGTGAAGAACTTCTGGTAGTCGAACCCGTGCAGCATCGCCCGCACCACCTCAGCCGTCTCGCGGAGCTTCTCGACCACCTCCTCGATGGGCACCCCCGTCTCGTCGCGGTCGCCCTCGGTGTACTCGCCCAACGCCTGCTTCAGCATCTCGGCCAGCCCGAGGTAGTCCACCACCAAACCGCCCGGCTTGTCTTTGAACACGCGGTTCACGCGGGCGATGGCCTGCATTAGCCCGTGCCCCTTCATCGGCTTGTCGCAGTACATCGTGTGCAGGCACGGGGCGTCGAACCCGGTCAGCCACATATCCCGGACGATGACCAACTTGAGCGGGTCTTTCGGGTCTTTGAGCCGCTTCGCCAACGCCTCCCGCTTCGCCTTGGTGCGGACGTGCTGCTGCCACTCCGGCCCGTCCTTGGCCGAGCCGGTCATCACGATCTTGATCGCCCCCTTGGCGTCGTCGGTGTCGTGCCACTGCGGACGCAGTTTCACGATCAGGTCGTACAGGTCCACGCAGATTCGCCGCGACATGGCGACGATCATGCCCTTGCCGTCCATCGTCTCCAGCCGCCGCTCGAAGTGCTCCACGAGGTCTTTCGCCACCAGCCCGAGCCGGGTGTCGCTGCCGACCAGGGCCTCCAGCCTGGCCCACCGGCTCTTGGCCTTCTCCTTCGCGTCCTGCTCCTCGCCCTCCGTGACCTCCTCGAACTCGGCGTCCAGCTTCGGCTTCTCGGACTCCTTCAGGTCGAGCTTGGCGAGCCGCCCCTCGTAGTAGATTTTGACGGTCGCCCCGTCCTCCACGGCCCGCTGGATGTCGTAGATGTCGATGTACTCGCCGAACACCTGGGGCGTGTTGCGGTCGGCGTGCTCGATGGGGGTGCCGGTGAAGCCGACGAACGAGGCGTTCGGCAGGGCGTCCCGCAGGTGCTTGGCGAACCCGTAGTCGATGTTCCCGGTGGCCCGGTCCACCTTGCCCTCCAACCCGTACTGGCTGCGGTGGGCCTCGTCCGCGATCACCACGATGTTGTGCCGATCCGAGAGCTTCGGGTACGCCTCGCCCTTGACCGGGGCGAACTTCTGGATCGTCGTGAACACGACCCCGCCCGACGCCACCTTCAGCTTCTCCTTCAGGTCGTCGCGGCCTTCGGCCTGCACCGGCTTCTGCCGCAACAGTTCGTGGCAGCCGGAGAACGTGCCGAACAGTTGGTCGTCCAGGTCGTTGCGGTCGGTCAGCACCAGGAGCGTCGGGTTGTTCATCATGTCGTGCCGGACGACCTTGCCCGCGTAGAAGGCCATTGTCAGGCTCTTGCCGCTGCCCTGGGTGTGCCAGATGACGCCGACCCGGCGGTCGCCGTCCGGGGCCGACGCAGCGACGGTGCAGTTCACCGCCTTGTTGACGGCGTGGTACTGGTGGTAGCCGGCAAGTTTTTTGATGACGGTCGGGCCGTCCACCTCGAACACGACGAAGTTCTGGAGCAGGTCGAGCAGCCGGCGGCGGCTGAAGATGCCCTTCACGAGCACGTCCAGTTCCGGCAGCCCCTTCGCGGCGACCTCCTGGCCGTCGATGGTCCGCCACGGCATGAAGCGTTCCCAATCAGCGGTCAACGTGCCGACGCGGGCGTCGAAGCCGTCCGATACCACGAGCAGGACGTTGGTGCCGAACAGGGACGGGAGTTCGGCCTTGTACGTCTGGAGTTGGTGGAAGGCGTCCTTGGCGGTGGCGTTCTCGTCAGTCGGGTTCTTGAGTTCGAGGACGGCCAGCGGCAGGCCGTTGACGAACACGACGACATCGAGGCGGCGGGTGTGCCGGTCCTCCACGACGGTGAACTGGTTGACGACGAGGAAGTCATTTTCCTCGGGGCAGGCGAAGTCGATCAGCCACACCTTGTCGCCGGCCACCGAGCCGTCCTGGCGGCTGTACTCCACGTCCACGCCCTCGGTCAGCAGGCGGTGGATGCGGCGGTTGTTCTCGATCAGGCTCGGGGTGTCGGCGTGTGTGACTTTGCGGACGGCCTCTTCGATGGCGTCCGCCGGGATGGTGGGGTTGATCCTCACCAGTGCCGCACGCAACCGACCCACGAGGATCACGTCCGCGAACGAAGCTCGTTCCGCTGTTGGCTCGCCGGGGCCAATACTTGGCCCGCCGAGGATCGCGTACCCGAGACTCTCGAACCACGCCAAGGTCGCTTGCTCGACCACGGACTCAGTGATGGCAGGTTGATCCGCAATCATGACCGATCCTCTTCGTTGTCTTGCTGAATGTCGGCGTCATCCGCCGTGAGGTCGTCATCTGCGTCCTTGCTGCCTCCCGCTGTGTAATCTTCCAGGGCGGAACGGTACGCCTCCTGATCCACCTTGAACAACACTTCACTGACCACATACTCCAGGTCAGTAAGAATGCGAACCGGTTCGTGGAGGCCGTCCAGCCAGTCGTTGAAGTTCCCGTGGTCGGTGTACTGCAACCGGTGAACCGCTGGCACCCGCTGGTAGTTCTTGTGGGCGTTCCAGAGGAAACAGGCCACGGCGTCGGCGGCTCGTGCGGCAAACTCGGCCTGAACTCGTTCGAGGTTCGTTGCAAAGGCGTCCTGACCGTGCCCAGCCAGGCCGTGATTCGAACGGAGTTCGCATAGCCCCTGAACGGTCGTACTCAATCCGTTCAGGGTTCGCTTCAGCCGCTCCTGAACCTGCCCCGGTGCCGCCTGACCGTCCGGGAACAGTCGAAGGCAGGTAAACACCTTCTTGAGCAACGCGGGCAGGTCGTCGTCCTTGTCGAACACGACTGTGCAGTCGTTCAAAACCGTCTTGCAGACCGTCTCGACCAACGTCTTCGAGAGATCGAATGCCAGCCCCGGCAATTCTGAATCAAGGGCCTGTTCGATGGCAGTGACTTGGTGGGTGAGTTGCACGGCACCGGGGTAACGGTCAACCACTGACCGCACCCCGTCCATCTTGAACGTCGAAGACTCGTTCGCGTCAGGCACGAAGCACCCCCTCGGAGGGGTGAACACGGACTTCTCCTGAAAGCAATTTGGGAAGCAGGGCGTCCCGCACCCGCTTCAAGTCAAGCGATTCTCCGTGCAACTGCTCGGCCTTCTGGAAAAGCGGTGCCGCTAAGCGGTCGAATGCCCGAATCAGTTCCGGCGGCGGGAGGGCGAACAGCGGGCGTTGCAGTCCATCCGCCGCGAGCATGTTGACCGTTGTTCCGTTGGTGTGGCCGGTCACTTCATCACGAAACCTCTGTTCCATTAACTGGAAATAGATGAAATGGTTGGTCAGAGGAGACGATTCACGGGGGCGAACCCTGTATAGGTGGTGACTGAACAGCCCGGACTCCCCGTAGAACTTGGGGACGATGGCCGGGTAGCCGATCAGAAGCAGGTCGTGTCCCTGCTCGGTGTTCGCCACAATCACGTCGCCGGGGCGAACGAGATGGCGATCTTTGTACTCACCCGTGTAGAATTTGATCCCCTCGTACTTGTAACCCCCACCTTCGTAAACCGAGTTCAAATTGTGGAGGGGCCGTCCCGATTCGGCCAGTCCGTCGCCCTTGTAACTCAAGCCTTTCACCGCGTCGATGTGATCTCCGATGGGGACGACCTGCCAACCTACAGGAACGCGACCTATGCGGCTTAACTCATACGAGTCCGGGAACATTTTCGTGGTGGCACCATCCAGGCCATGAGGCTTTTGACCGTCTGCCTTGGACCGCACTGGATCGAAGTCCACGAACCACGACCGGAACAGTGTTCGGGACATCGCCTCCAACGTCTCGTTAGTCCGCCGATTCAACTCGATCTTGTCATCCAACGAGCCGAGTATGTCCGCGATGCGGTGTTGGTCGTTTAATGGTGGAACCTGAATTGATACATTTTCGATGTCCAATCGAGACACCGAGGGGAAGGTCGAGCCATTCGACACAGCGAGCAATCGCGGGAGTGCAAGTTCGATCACAGCCCGAAGGTAAGGGTGGTACTCGGCTCCTTCTCGATGTCGTATCGCAGCCAGGCCACGCCCAATTGCGTATTTCTTGTCGGCTAAATTCATCCTGCCAGTCGTTGAACCACGAACACAAAAGAGCAGATCACCCGCCTCACAGAGCTTTACGGGAGACGTGGTGTACTGAACTGCGATTGGACAGCGTGTGGTGAACTCGGTAGGCCCATTCAACAACGGAGTACCGTTGCCAATTTCGTTGGTGGTTTCGCCAGGAGGCGAAGTCCCCATTACGACATCAGCGATATTCGCCAACTTGCCCTCTTGCCAATCACTATTCACTGTTTCAGCCCTCCAAGGTTGGCCCGGATTGCCTTCTCCAGTTTCGCCCCTTCCGCAAACTGTTCCTCCAGTTTTTTCACCAACCGACCCATCCTTTCCTCGAACGGCTCGCCGTCATCCTCTAACTCTTCAGCCCCGACGTATCGTCCCGGCGTCAGCACGAAACCGTGTTCGGTGATGTCTTTCAGCGTTGCACTCTTGCAGAAGCCGGGCACATCCGCGTACTTGCCGGCGTCTTTCTCGCCCCGCCAGGCGTGATATGTTTTGGCGATCCTGGCGAGGTCGTCGTCGGACAGATCGCGGTGAATGCGGTCGGTCATCACGCCCAACTTTCGTGCGTCGATGAACAGCGTCTCGCCCGTTCGGTGCCGGAACGGCTTGGCCGTCTTGCTACGGGTCAAGAACCACAGGCAGGCCGGTATCTGCGTCGTGTAGAAGAGTTGTCCGGGAAGACCGATCATGCAGTCCACGAGATCGGCCTCGATCATCGCCTTGCGAATCTCCCCTTCGCCCGACTGGTTCGAGGACATCGAGCCGTTCGAGAGGATGAAACCGGCCACCCCGCCGGGGGCCAGCTTCGAGATCATGTGCTGCACCCACGCAAAGTTGGCATTCCCGACCGAGGGTGCCCCATACTTCCACCGAACGTCCTCGCGGAGCCGCTCGCCGCCCCAATCGCTCACGTTGAAGGGCGGATTGGCGAGGATGAAGTCGGCCCGCAGGTCTTTGTGCAGGTCGTGGTGGAAGGTGTCTGCGTGGTGCGGCCCGAGGTTGCACTCGATGCCCCGGATCGCCAGGTTCATCTTGCACAGCCGCCACGTCGTCGGGTTCGACTCCTGCCCGTAGATCGAGAGGTCGGACAGCTTCCCGCCGTGGGCCTGAACGAACTTCTCGGACTGCACGAACATCCCGCCGGAGCCGCAGCACGGGTCGTACACCCGGCCCTTGTACGGCTCGATCATCTCGACCAGCAACTTCACCACGGATCGCGGCGTATAGAACTCGCCGCCGAGCTTGCCCTCGGCGTTGGCGAACTTGCCGAGGAAGTATTCGTACACCCGGCCCAGGATGTCCTTGCCACGGCTGTCGGCGTCCCCGAGGCCGATGGTGCTCACGAGGTCGATCAGTTCGCCCAGCTTCGTCTTGTCGAGCGTCGGGCGGGCGTAGTCCTTCGGCAGCACGCCCTTCAGGTGGGCGTTCTCCTTCTCGATGGCGACCATCGCGTCGTCCACCAGCTTGCCGATGGTCGGCTGCTTGGCCTTCGCCTGGAGGCCGTTCTCACCGGCCCAGCGGGCCTCCTTCGGCACCCAGAACACGCGGTCGGCGGTGTACTCGTCGCGGTCCTCGGGGTCGGCCCCCGGCGTGGCCTTCAGCTTGTCGTAGTGCTCCTGGAAGGCGTCCGAGATGTACTTCAGGAAGACGAGGCCGAGGACGACGTGCTTGTACTCGGCGGCATCCATGTGCCCCCGCAGCTTGTCGGCGGCTTGCCACAACTTCTCCTCGAAGTTGAGGCCCGCCCCGTTGTCCTTGACCTTCTTCTGCCGTGCCATCCCAGACCCTCGAAAATTCACGCCATGTTGCCACAGCGGCGGCTCGAACGCGATGTCGGTAGTTGAAGCTGACCGTCAGTACGACGAGCCGGCGTGTTGACTCTCGACTACAACAAAGATATTCTTAGCTCTGCCCGACAGCAAGGGGGCCGCATGACGTTCGGCGAGAAGGTGAGGGCTGCACGAAAGGTGAAGGGCGTCGATCTCCGCACCCTCGCGGGAGTCGTTGGCGTCCACTTCACTTACCTGAGCAAGATCGAGAACGGCAAGCTCGACTTCGGGGACGCCCCCGGCGAAGGGCTGATCCTGAAGTTGGCGACCGCCCTCGACGCCGACGTGGACGAACTCCTGCTGCTGGCCCACCGGATACCCGAGGGGATCAAGAAGCGGGTGCTGGAACGCCCCGATGCGTTCCGCCGCCTCGCCGCCCTGGACGACGCCGCCCTCGATAAAGTGCTCGCCGGGATGGCCCCGACAGCGACAACGGGAGCACGCCCGAGAAAACGGGCGTAAGGCAATAACGCCGCCCGGCAGAACAGTCAAGGCCCACGCGGCAAACCAACGAGCCACGAGTTAGCGAGTCCCGGATGGCGAAGAAGAAGACCACGACGACGCCTACCACGCCGACCCCGGTGGCAGCTACCCCCGTGGCAGCACCGGTGCTTGCCGTCGTACCGGCACCTGCGGTGTCACCCGCACCGCTGCCGAAACCTTCCTTCCGCGACCTCGACCCGGTGGAACAGGGAGGGCGAACGGCACGAGCGGGCTTCGACTTTCAGGATCACGTTGCCGCCGGCAAGTGTCTTGACATGCTCCTCGGGGGCGGACCGACTGAAGTGTGGTGCGAGGCCGAAGACGACATCGTTCTGGTCTGGCACATCCAAAGCGTCGAATGGTTCGAGTTCGTTCAAGTCAAGAGCAGCGATCTCGGCCAAGCATGGACAGTGGCCGAACTTTGTAGGCCAGGGCCGTCCCGAAACGGCACGGGGCCAGGGAAGTGCATCTTGGAAAAATCCCTGGCACACGACCGTGGACAAGAGCCGTGTCGCTTTCGGGTCGTCACCTGCTGGCAGCCTGACACGATTCTGGCTGCCCTTAAGACGGAGATCGACAATCCAGCGAGGAGTCCAAGTTCGGCAGACATCGCAGCCGTCGCAACCGCGATCACGACATCTTTCGCAAAGAAGCCCACTGCCCACCTGCCAGTATCACCAAACGGGAATGGCATCGCGTTCTGGGCCGAACGCACGGTTTGGGAGTGCCGAGCCACGACACCGGATGTTCGGAACGAGAACCTGCTCAAACTGGAACGGGTACTCGATACCGCCGGCCAATACTTGGCCCCGGATCAACGGCAGGAATTGTACGACCGGCTATTCCGACGGGTTCAGGACGCCTCCCTCGCGTGCGGTCGCACGGAGAAGCCCGCGAAGCGGCTCGTGGTGACTGAATTGCGGACTTGGTTGCTGGGGCAGGCACACGCCATCCTTCACCCTACGCAAGCAGGAACCAGCACTGCCTTGGAAAACAAGCTCGTCGCCGCCGGAGTTGATACCACTTCCGTCGAGGTCGCCAAGGAGCAACGTAGGCGTTATCTGCGGGACGCCCGACAAGCTAAATACCTGAGCGTGGACGACCGGGACTTCGTGGAGGGGGAGATACTCGCCCGCCTGCACCGACTGAAGACACGTCTGGACGCAGGGGAACTGGCCGACGACGGGCTTCAGTTTCACAGCCGGTGCCAGCAGGAAATTATGGCCCTTCGGGACACGCTCTCCTGCGACCCCAAGCCGCCGGAGGGGACGCTATACGGGTGCATGTACGACGTGATGAACCGGTGCCTGCACCGACTGGTGAGGGCGTCCGCATGACCCCGACGACTGCCCTCGACAAATACCCGGCTGGCCGCACGCTCACAGCAGACCAGATCACCGAATTCCATGCAGCCCGAATCACATTACTCATCCACTTGTGCGGCGTGAAAAACCGCATCGAGGGACTGACGAAGCTCGCCAAACTCGACTTCTTCGTCCGCTACCCGAGCTTCTTCCAGCGGGCTGCGGACCACTTGAAGCAGAAGGCTGAGGCCACCGCGAACGGCGATGTCGAATCCGCGATGGTGCGGCACCATTACGGTCCGTGGGACGCCCGCTACTACCAAATCCTCGCCTACCTGGAGAGCCGGGCGGTTCTGACCGTCGAGCGGCGGGACAAGACGTTCGTGTTCACCCTCACGGACGCCGGGGTGGCGGTCGCCCGCCGGTTAGCCGGTGAGGACTCGTTCCAAGACCTTCGCGGGCAGATGAAGGCGGTCAAGAAACTCCTCGGTGACAAGAAGGGCGACTGGTTGAAGAAGCTCGTGTACCAACTCTTCGAGGAAGAAGTCGCCCAACTCCCGCTCGGACAGGTGATCCGCCCATGACCGCGAAACCCGTTCGACTCAAAACCGTCTGCCGAACGACCGCCGCCGGGGACGATGACACCCTCGTCCTGGAGCCGGGGGTGAACGTCGTCGTCGGCCTGAAGGACACCGGCAAGTCCGGCTGGCTTCAGACCATTTCCTATTTACTCGGGGACAAGGACACGCCCGAGAAGGCGATGGGCGAGAACCTGGCGACGAAGTTCGATACCGCCACCCTGAACATGGATGTGGGCGGCGAGGAAGTCATCGTGCAGAGGCGGTGGAAGGAAGCCGGGGCGAAGCACAAAGTTTTCGTCAACGGCGAGGGCATGTCCAGTGAGGATTTTTCGGCCTGGTTCCTCAAGCGGCTCGGCATCCCTGTGGTGTACTTCCCTAAAGGAAACCCGTTCTCCGGGGCGACCTGGCCCGAGTTGAGTTGGCGGATGTTGTTCCGACACGTTTTCCGCGAGGAGCGGTTCTGGTCGGACCTCGCGGACAAGCAGCCCGAGAAGGAGCAGCACGCCTGCCTGCTGCAATTCCTGGGGGTGGCCGACAAACTTTACCCGAGCGAACTCGGGACGCAGATTGAGCAGCGGAAGCAGTTGCTCACCCTGGAGGCCCGCAAGGAGCAGTTCGAGTCGGTGCTCCAGCAGGCCGCGAAAGACCTCATCCCGGACCCGACGCTCAGCAACGCCCCGACCCCGGACGCCATCGAGCAGGCGGCGGTGGGTCTGAAGTCGGACATCGAGGACCGCCGCCGCCGCCGGGAAGAAATCGTCTCCGACCTTCTCGCCTCCCGGCCCGTGCGAGAGTCGCAACCCGCCGACACCGGGTTGGGCGAACGCCGAGTCCGCCTCGCCACCGACCGGGATCGGGATCGCACGCGGTTGTCGGACATCGAACGGCGGTTCGCGGAACTGTCCGCCTACCGCGAGACGGTCGCCGGAGAGTTACGGAAGATGCGACGGGTCGAGACGGCGGGAGAGGTTTTCAAACCGCTCAGCGTCACCTGCTGCCCGTATTGCGATCAGAAGGTGACGCCCGGCTCGACCCCGCCCGGAGAGTGCTTCGTCTGTCACCAGTCCATCCCCGACCGTGGGGCCGGGACCGAGACAGGTGCCGGACGGCGGTTGGCGTTCGAGATCGAGCAATTGGAGGGCGAGGGGTCCGAACTCGAAGACCTCCTCAAGCGACTCGTGGAGGAACGGGCGGCTGTGAGCGGTCGGCTCCGGCGAACGGACGAGGAACTCGCGGAAGTCGAGGCCGCTCTCAGGCCGGTTCGGGCTGCGGTCGCCGCGTCAATGCCGCCCGAGGTCGCGGCCCTCGACGTGGATGTAGGCCGACTGGAAGAACGGATCGCCCAACTGCACCGGCTCCGGGCGGCGTTCGAGCAGCGGGACGCCCTCTCCCGGCAAATCGACGCACTCCGAACCACCGTGCAAAGCCTCAGCAACGACGTGGACGCGAAGAGTGCCACCATCCCATTCGAGCAACTCTCCGACGCGATGTCGGACGGGATCAACGAATACCTGAACGCCCTGAAGGCCGGCGATGCGAGCCGCTGGCCGCACCAGCCCGTCCGGTTTGATGTCGGGGAGCGTGGGTTCAAGCTCCGCGTCGGCAAGGTGCCGTGGACGACGCTGGGGGCGACTTCCATCGGATACGTCGCCCTCGGCTACCAGTTTGCCCTGCTGAAGTTGACGGGACAGTCCGACTACAACTACCCCGGCTTCGCGTTGATCGACTTCCCGATGACGCTGGCCGACAAGACGACCATTTCCGACAAGGAAAACTACCTGATCGAACCGTTCGTGGCCCTTGCGGGACGAAACGAGAACGTCCAAGTTGTGGTTTGCGGGCGAGCGTTCAAGAAACTCAAGGGGAGCCACCGCACCGAACTCAAACACGTCTGGAGTCAGGGCGAACTCCCGGTGGAGACAACCGAGGTCACTTCCGGCGACGACGAAACAGCAAGCTCACCCGACGCATCCGATGAAGCAAGTACGATCTCCCCCGACGCGACGGATGCGGCAAAGGCGGGTGGGCCGGACGCCACCTTCGAGGGCAAAGCCGGGATGTGGTACGTCACTCTTGGCGAAGCACCGGTCGATCCATCTCGCACACCCGACCACTCGTGCGAGACGGAGAAAGAAGCGAGAGACTGGTTGGCTGACAGGAAGGGGCATGTGTGGGTCTGGCCCGCGAAGACCGAAGTCGTCATCGAAGAGATCGCACCGGGGTCGAACGAACCGCCTATCTGAGAGCACGTCATGCCAAAACCGAAGAAGACGTGGGGTTACTCGCCCGCCCGCGACCCGAAAGCCGCCGCGTCGGACGCGACGAAGGCCGAGGTCGAGCGGAAGGCGAACGAGTTGATCGAGACGGCCCTCACGGCGAAGCACGTCCAGCCGCCGCCGAAGGAGCCGAAGTTCAACTACGTCACCGGCCTCTCGACCAAGTGGCACGGCAGGTACTTTTACTTCGTCGCCACCTACGCCTGTCCGGGGCCGAACGCGATCTCCCCGACGTTCGAGGTCAACTTCGCCCGGCTGGAGCACACCGCCCTGGGGCGGTTCAACCTGGCGTACATGCGGCACACCGAGAAGTGGCACGAACTGTTTGCGGGCCTCACCCTGGGCGAGTGCCTGAAGGCGATCAAGGACGACCCGTGGTTCCAGCCTTGAAGCGGACGGAAAGGCCGACGACCTGCTCCAGCACGGTGAGCCGGCAGCAGCGTTTGGTCGGATGGACTCGGGAGGCGTCACGATGACCGGCCACACCTTCGACGCGGCGGTCGATCACCTGAGATCGCATGGCGTCAAATTCGAGCCGGGCCTCGGTGACGACGAGATCATGCGGATCGAAGGCGAGTATCGGCTCCGGTTCCCACCCGATTTTCGGCGGTTTCTCCAGACCGCTCTGCCCGTCACCAGCGGTTTCCCCAACTGGCGTTCGGAGTCCGCCAACGACCTCCGCAACCGCTTCCTCGACCGCCCGTCGCGGGGCGTCCTGTTCGATGTCGAGCACAACGACTTCTGGTCAGGCGAGTGGGGGCCTCGTCCCGTCGAACTCGCTGAAGCGTTGGCCGAAGCCGGACGACGACTGGACGCGATCCCGTCACTCATCCCGATCCGGTCGCACCACTACCTGCCGTCCGACCCGTCGGTCGAAGGCAACCCGGTGCTCACGGTTCGCCAGGCCGACATCGCGTGCGTGGGCCGCGACCTGCCGTCCTACCTGATGGGCCTCTTCGGAACCGGAGAAGCCAAGAACGAGTCCCTCCGAGAACGCCCCATCCCCTTCTGGGCGGACGCGGCACGCACGAGCCGCATCCGAGTCCCCAACCTGGCGGGGCCGGTCGTGGTCGGTGCCGAACCGGAGTACGACCACCTATGCCGGATCGCCCGAGCCGCTGGCTTCTGGGCCGAGGTCGTCCCGCTCCTTCACGGTTCGGGCGTGACGTTCGACCGGACCGAACCGCCCGGCGACCGCAAGTCCGGCGTCTTCTGGGTCACGCGGCGTGACTTCGGCTGGCTCGTGTGCGTCCGCTGTCCGCGTTACTACTTCGCCCCCGAAACAGATCGAGTCCCCGAACTCTGCCTGGCCCTGTTGAACGACCTCCCGCACGAGGAGTTGCAGGGCGGGCGGTTGCCGTTCTGGAACTTCCGGCTGGGCAACGGCCTTCGCCGCGAATTCGGCCTGGTGGCGATCCAGCACTTCACCCAGTTGGACGACGAGCGGGAGCAGAAGGTGCGGGCCTGGGAGCGGGTGGGGTGGCGGGAGATGTCCCACGGGCAGACGGACGAGGCGTGGAACGGGTACGCGGAGAGGTTCGGCTACCCTGCCGGCGGACCATTCCAAACCCCGACGCCTTCGACCACCTGGGACATCGCCCAGGTCTACCTTCGCGGCCAAGAGTTCCGGGAGCGAGTCGAGGCGGATTTGACATCGAAGGCCCTGGCGGCACTGAAGGAATGCACCCGGCCAGGGGAAGAGGTGTTCGCCCTCGACTGGAATCATCCCTGCTACTTCTTTGACCCTCACGCGGCGTCCGACGCCGGCCCGGACGCCTGGCCGGTGCCCGTTCTGCCAGACGGTGCCCACTACATCTTCCTGGCCCGCGACCACCGGTTCGGTATCGTCGGGAACTGCGTGGACATGACGGTGTGCGTCTTCGGGCCGGCACTTCTGGCCGAGTTCGACGCCTCCCGGCCCGTGGCGTTCGGATGGCCGACATGGACAGCCGAGGCCCGACGGGCGAATGAAGACCGGTGGACGCACCTCGGGTGGCAACGACTTACGGTCGAGGAGAAGGACGACATTTGGGAGCGGTTCGACTCGCGGTTCCAGTTCGACCAAAGTCGGTTCGCACCGAACGCCTCGGCCATAGTGGAGCCTACCCCGTCCGTCACCTGGGCGTTCGAAAAGTCACCTCTTGGCGATCAGGCCGATGCCGAGAGCCGCACGCAGACGCTCCTCGGCGGATTGCGGGAAGCGACGAAGCCGGGCGAGAGGTTGTACGCCCTCGCCCCGCCCCGCTGGTACGATCACTACACATTCGACCCGCACCGACTGGAAACCTCCAGCCGCGACTCCTGGGCGGTGAGCGTGAACCCTGACGACGGGTTTGCCATCCTCCTGACACCCGACCTGCGGTTCGGGGTGGTCGTGAACCCGGTGGAGCGGACGATCTGCGTCTTCGGACAAGAGTTGCTCGCGGCGATGGGTGACGACACGTCATCGGGATTCGGGAGGGCGGTGCGGCGGAACGGAACCTCCGTCCCAAATTGATACGCGGACATCCTTAGTGCCACAGCCCGAAGGGTGGAGGGAATACCCGCCGGTAAGCGGTGTAGGTCACAGACCGGCATCACGAGGAATAGGGAATCGTCGCGGGCTGCCGAGCGACCCGCGATCACCGGCCACGGAGGCCCGCTGTGACTCGAAGGAGCCTGACTGTGTTGACATCCCTGGAGGCGGTCGTGCTGGTTCCGGCGGTCGAACTGGAACCGTTCGCGTTCGCCGCGTCCGACAGAACACATCCAGCCGGCACCGGCCCGGACTCGCCCGAGGAGTGGAGCCGATACTGGTTCGATTCGCTGGCGGACTCGGGCGTCGTCGGCCTGAATCCTCTTCGACCCCGCTCCTGGCACGTTCCGGCTGCCGCGTTCACGAACCCGGTCGTCCTCGGTCGTTACCTCGACGCAGTGATCCGCCGCTGGGACGGGCCGGAGGCCCTGACCGATCCCGACGCACGGCCCGTCCTGAGCGGCGGGTTGGCACTCTGCTCCGGTGGCGAGGTGCTGGTCGAGCCGTCCTGCTGCGGCGACCTCGCCAACCTGTCGGAGTGGCGGGACGCGGCGGCTTATCGGCAGGCCGAGTGGAAAATGGTCTGGGTCGGGCACCCGTGGGTATCGGTGCGGTTCGACACCGACCGGTTAGAGTTCAGCGAGCCGCACGAGTCGGACGCCCCGAACGCCCGCTGGTCTGTCCGCCCGGAGGAACTTGACCGGGCGGTCGCCGCCGCCGAGGCCGAACTGGAGGTCTTCGCCCGCCACCTGCGGTCCACTCTCGCTGACATGGGCGTGGCGGACGCGAAAACGGTTGCCAAGAAGTTGGCTGGGCTGGAGTGTTGACGAACGTGAGGCAGGTACAAGAGATGAACCCGGCCCCACCATTGCATCCGCCGCTAACTCGATCAAACTGCGGGTGGCACCGCATGAGCGGTCACGCCTCCTGCCCAGCCCAAACAAGAAGGTTGCCTCAATGCGGATCGGCCTCGACATCGACGGACTGCTGGACGAACAGCCCGACTTCTTCTCGTTCCTGTCCCATGCCCTTCGTGCCGCCGGGCACTTCGTCGCCGTGCTCACTTACCGTGATGCCGACACACGCACGCGAACCGAGGGGCAACTGGCGGGGTGGGGGATCAGCTACGACGAACTTCACTTCGCCCGGTCGCTCGCGGACAAGGGGCGGCTGTGCCGGGAGGTGAAGATTGACGTGTACTTCGATGACCAGGACGAGTGCCTCGTGGGAGTGGACGAGGGCACTACCGTGTTCAAAATTCGCAACTGCGGGAACTTCGATTTCGCTGGCGGGAAGTGGCTCAGCAACGCGAAGTTGACCCGGCTCATCTGACGCGAGGTCGGCATTGCCGGTCGTGACGACAAGCGGGAACGGTCGTCACCGCGATGGTGATCGTTTGGAAGGGAACCAGCCATCCGAATGAATGATCTCTTTCAGTACGTCGGCCCGAAGCCGATTCTCGACCGGACGAGAGAAGCCCCGCCTGGGGTGCGAATCTTGTCCGCCATCGACCTGCGGGAGTGGCTGCGTTCGACCGGGCAACGGCCCAACGCCGCCGGACTCATCCCCGTCACGTTCGTCATTGACGAGGACGGCTGCCTCCGCGTGGCCGACCGGGCGTCCGAGCACGTCGCCTGTTCCGGTCACAGGCCGGTCCGCTCGGCGGGGGAGATGTTCCTCCGCGTGGTCGGGGACGGGGTGGAAGTCGAGGAGGTGTCGAACCAGTCCACCGGCTTCTGCCCGACGCCGACCTCTTGGCCTGCCGTCGCTGCCGCCCTCGATCCGCTCGGCATCCGGCACCCCGGTCGGTTCACATCCGAGATCACGTTCCGCCGCTGCACCTCCTGCGGCGAACGAAACGTGGTCAAAGACGAGTGGTTCACCTGCGGCGTGTGCGGAGCCGATTTGCCGCACCAATGGAACTTCTGAGGGTCGAACCCGCTACGATCTTTACAAGCCACACGGCGAATCATGTCGGAGAGACACCATGCAGACGGAGGAAATCGTTCTGCGGCTGGAGCCGTGGCGGGTCAAGCAGCGACGACCCGCGTGGAAGCCGCTGATCGAAGATGGCGAGGGGGCGGCAACCGCCTCGAAGTTCTGCGGCACGCCCTGGACGGGGCCGGACGCCCCGTGGCCCGACTGCGGGCACTGCCGCCAGCCGCTCCAGCCGTTCCTCCAACTCGACCTGGGCGACCTCCCCGCCGAACTCGGCCAACCGTTCGGGATCGGTCTTCTGCAACTCTTCTACTGCACCCGTGACGAGTGCGAGGGGTACGGCGGCTGGGAGCCGTTCGCGGACGACCTGAGTCGAGTCCGCGTCGTCCACCCGAGCGGCCCGATGCCCGCCGCGTCCCCTCAACGTGTTTCGTTTCCGACGAAGCGAATTGTCGGGTGGGACCGCTTCCTCGACCTGCCGAAGCCCGAGGAACACCGCGAACTCGGCTTGAAGTACACCTACGACCACAAGGCTGGCACCGTGCGGCTGGAGTGCGAGGAGTTGGGCCTGGTTTTCGACAGCATCCGCGATGCGTATCTGGCCGAAAACGTCGCCAACGCTCGCCTCGGGGATAAACTCGGCGGCTGGCCGGCGTGGGTACAGAACGTCGAGTATCCGTCCTGCCCCCGGTGCGAGCGGCGAATGGTCTTCGTGTTCCAGGTGGACTCGGAGCACAACGTCCCGTTCATGTTCGGGGATGCCGGGTGCGGTCACATCACCCAATGCCCGGAGCACAAGGAAGTCGTTGCATTCGCCTGGGCGTGCCACTGACAATCACGGCGAGCAAAAATCGACCGGCCCGGTCATAGATACTGGACCATGAAAAACGAACTCGAATGCTTGCGGAAAGAACTGGATCGGGTCGAAACCAGGATCATGCCGTTCGGCACCTTTCAGGGGGTGCGGATCACCGACGTGGCTCGGATGCACCCTGCGTACCTGCTCTGGGTGCTGACGACCGTCACCCTCCAGCCCCCGCTGCGGGACGAAATCATCCGGGCCTTGCGACACTTTACGCCACGGCGGTGGAAACGGGGCGACCCGCCTCCGGGCCGGGCCAAGGAGAAGCCGATGGAGCCGCCAGCGGACCTGGGCAAAGCACACCTGCGGGTGGCGAGGCCAACCGACTCGATGGATGCGGTGGTCAAGTTCTACCGGGACGGCCTGGGCTTCACCGCCCTGGGGAAGTTCGAGGACCACGACGGGTTCGACGGGGTGATGCTCGGCCACGCCGGTGCCGGCTTCCACCTGGAGTTCACCCGCAAGCAGGGGCATGAGGCGGGGCGAGCACCGACCGACGACAACCTGCTGGTCTTTTACGTCCCGGATCGGGAGGAGTGGGAGCGAGCCGTGCGGAGGATGGAGGCCCACGGCTTCAACGCGGTCGAGCCGGTCAACCCGTACTGGAAGAAGTGCGGGGCGACGTTCTGCGATCCCGACGGCTACAGGGTCGTGCTCCAGAACGCCTCGTGGCCGACGTGAGTGGCACTCGTGCCTCACCAGAGGCGAGGGTGGCCTCGGAATCGAGACAAAGGGGATCAACAGGCAACATGACACTGCACTTCCGCGACTACCTGGCGGTGATCGAGGGGCTTCTCGCCCCCGACCGACCCGCGTTCGCCGGAGCCTCGCGGATCAACGTCAGCCTGTTTCCGCGAAGTCGGTATCGGCTGAACCCGAAGCTACGCCCACCGACTCCACCGAAGCCGCCGGCCCCGCCTTCGCCGCCGATGCCCGGCGTGAAATTCTGATTCCTCACTCCCGCACCTTCCTGATGAGCCGGGCGATCTGGGCGACCAGTTCCGTCCGCTTCTCGGGTATGCGGGCATAGTAGACGATGGTCGAGTCGTGCGTCTCGATGAAGGCTTCCACGATGCCTTCGGCCAGGATTAGGATTCGCTGCCTCAGCCGTTGCTCGTCGTCACAATTGTCTGGTGCGGCCCGGCGGCTCGGTCGAACCCCGGTTGCCACCTGGACGTCCCGACTGTCGCCTCCTTCGACGTGCGGTGGCTCGACCCGAACCCACAGGGCGTTCCACAGGTACTCGCAGTCCTGCTCCCACTCGGCGGTCACGCCGATCTGCCGGAACTTACCGCCGACGATCCGGGCCATCTTCCACTCGTCAACGTGCCCGCCCCCGTCGAGGTTGATGAAGTTGCGATACCAGTAGTAGCCGTCTGGTAGCACGGCCCGCTCCGCTGCCCGTCGCTTCTCGCCCACAGCGTTTTCCTCCCGGTGCTGGTTCGTATTCGAGTTCATTCCCCCGCAACTTCGACCTCGTTCTCGGGCACCCACTCCGGGTCATTGCCACCGTCGAGCGATGCGAGGAAAACCTCGTGGGTGTCGGTCTGAAACATGGCGAGGCCGTCCACGGCCCGACGCCGGACGACGCGGTATTTCACACCCTCCCACCACACGACCCGTCCTCGGCAAACCGGGCTGTCACCGGACTGTCCACTTCTCGTCTCGTTCACGTCAGACATCCGTCTTCCTCCGCACCGTGGATGAGCCTGTCGCGTCCCGAAATCGGTCGCCACACCCCTACGCATTTTGACGGGTTCACTCGGCCCCTCGAATCGCCGCAGTCGTCAGCGGGGCGAGCATTTGTGGCACAACGACCGCCCGTCGAGGGCGAGCGGGAACCCGTCAAAATGCGTAGGGGTCGCGGTTGTTAGTTCCGCCGACCGGAGGCCGAGGTGAACATCGACGTGCTGCTCATGACCTGCTGCGGCTTCGAGGACGACGGACGGCAGGTCAGGTTCTTCCTCGACTCCCCGACGCCAGAGTTGTCGCTGACGCGGGATCATCCTGTTCGGACGAACCTCTTCCATTTGTTCGCCGGTATCGACGCGGACGCCGTTCGTGATTTCCTCGCCCGCCACCGCTGTTGGGAAGTGATGCGGCTGCCGCCCGAGTACACGCCGGAGCGAGGAGCCGCCGCCGTCCGCATCTCGGGCCGCTGGCACTCGGGCCGGCACTCGCCGCTCTACCTGTTCGCCGCAACCCGACGCATCCGGGACGAGGAACACCGCGAGCAACTCCGACGGGCGGTCGGGTTCCTGATAGCGTCCGTCCTCGAAAACCCCGTCCGCGACCACGAGTACGCCGACCTGACTTTGCTCCGGCAGGTCATCGACACCGCCCCGCTCGACACCGAACTTTGCCCCGCCGTCGAGGTCGGACAGTGACCGCATCCCGGAACACACGAGGAATCCCGATGAGCACGCAAAATGACATCCGCCAGCAGGTCACGACAAGGATCGTAGATGCCCTCCGGGCCGGCACCCCGCCCTGGCGTCGTCCGTGGCGGGCCGACCGCACGAACGTTGGGTTCGCGGCCAACGGCTCGACCGGCCACACCTACAGGGGGGTGAATGCACTGCTCCTCGGCCTGGCCGGGTACGAGTGCCGGTGGTGGGCCACCTACGCCCAAATCCAGGCCCTCGGTGGAAAGGTGCGGAAGGGCGAACGCAGCACCCGCATCGTCTTCTACCGGCGGGTGGAGCGAGCGGTCGGGGCGACGGCGGACGGTGACGAGGTTCTCGACACGTTCCCGCTGCTGAGGACGTATTCGGTGTTCAACATCGAACAGACGGAGGGGCTGGAGCGGCTCCTCCCACGGCCCTGCGAGCCGAGGGCGTTCGTCCCCTTCGCCCAGGCCGAGGCGGTGCTGGCCGCGTCCGGGGCGGACATGCGGTACGGCGGCGGGCGGGCCGAGTACGACCCCGACGGGGACTTCATCCGGCTGCCGGACCGGGAGGCGTTCACCGCCCCGCACGAGTTCTACGCGACCGCATTCCACGAGTTGGCCCACTGGACGGGCCACGCCAGCCGGCTCGACCGGCTGAGCAAGAACGCCCGGTTCGGCACGACCGCCTACGCCCGCGAGGAACTCGTCGCCGAGATCGGCGGGTGCTTCCTGTCGGCGGAAATCGGCGTCCCGCAGTCCGACGACCTGACCAACCACGCCGCGTACCTCGCAAGTTGGCTCAGGATTCTCGGGGCCGACCCGTCCGCGATCTTCACCGCAGCCGCTCAGGCGTCGGCGGCGGCGTCATTCTTGTTCTCCCACGCCCCGCAGCCGAACAGCCCGACCGCTGCCCACGTCGGCACCGCGGCGTGAGCGAAAGAACCCGTCAAAATGCGTAGGGGGCGTGACAGGAATCGGACACCAACGCGACACCGGGAGGGAACGATCATGGCCCACGAAATCGAGACGACGGCGTTCTTCGGCAAGACCCCCTGGCACGGCATCGGCACCGCGTTGTCCGAGGACGACATCTACCACTGGCCTGCGGCGTGCGAGAAGGCGGGCCTCGCCTGGGACGTGGAACTGACCGCCCTGGTCGCCAAGGACACGACCGCCGAGGTCGCCCACAAGGGCGTCCGCCGCACGAGCGACGGGAAGATGCTCGGCGTCGTCGGCCCCCGCTACTGCCCCTTGCAGAATCGAGATGCCTTCTCGTGGTTCCAGCCCTTTCTGGACGCGAAGGAAGCGGCCCTGCACACCGCCGGCAGCCTGCGGGGCGGATCGCGGGTGTGGGTGCTGGCGAAGCTGAACCGCGACCCGCTGGTGATCGCCAGCGGCGACGAGGTTGAGAAGTTCGTCCTCCTCAGCCACGGGCACGACGGGTCGCTGGCCGTGCGGGTCGGGTTCAGCCCGATTCGCGTTGTGTGTGCGAACACGCTCGCCCTGGCCCACGGGTCGGACGCGAGCAAGCTGATCCGGGTCCGGCACTCGAAGTCGCTGCTCGCCAACCTGGCGAACATCCGGGACGTGATGAACCTGGCGAACCAGGAGTTCGAGGCGACCGCCGAACAATACCGCCTGCTGGCCCGTCGGAGTATCAGTCAAGCGGACCTGCGGAAGTACGTCAAGCGGGTGCTGAAGGTGGACGAGGCGGACGAGATCGCCACCCGCACCGCGAACCAGATCGAGGAGATCGTGCGGCTGTGCGAGTCGGGCCGGGGCAACGACCTGGCGTCCGTCCGGGGCACCTATTGGACGGCCTACAACGGCGTGTCCGAGTGGCTCGGCTACAACCGAGGCCGCAGCCAGACGACGCGGATCGACAGCCTGTGGTACGGCGAAGCGGCGGGGATCAACAAGTTCGCCTTCCAGACGGCCCTGGACATGGCCGCGTGACGGTGATCGGCGGGGGAGTCGAGTCCCCCGCCACCGCTCGCACCCCGAGGACACCCGCCGTGACCGAGAACGAAGCGAGGACGCAGTTGCGGCGGATGCTCGCCACGCTCACCGCTGGCAGCGTGCTGCACCTGCTGGCCGAACTGTTCGAGGCGGACGCGGAAGCCGCCCACCGGGTTGGAGACGACCTCACCGCCGAGCGGTGCGAGAACGTCTCGGCCACGCTCGGGGTAGTCGGCATCGGCATCGACGCGGCCTGCCCGAGATGAACCCCACTACGAGGAAACGAGTCATGACAAGCGACGACGAATTTCGAGAGCAGTTGCGGCGGATGCGGGAGACGCACTCGGTCGGCGTGATCCTCGTGATGCTGGCTGAAGTCGTTAGGGACGAGGCCGATGCCGAGTGGCAGGCCGGCCACCTGTCCGCCGAGGAACAGAGTCAATTGGTGGCATCCGCGTTGCACGCCACCGGCCTCGGCGTGGACGCCATCCGCCAGAAGCGTGGAGGGGCACGGTCGTGACGCACGCCGAAGTCAACGAGGTCAAGCCGTCCACCATCGACACCCTGGTCGGGCAGCGGGCCGTGGTCGAGCAGGTCCGCGTGGCCCTGGACGCCGCCCGTGCCGACACCCGCCCATTCGACCACGCCCTGATGGTCGGCCCCGCCGGGTGCGGGAAGACGACCGTCGCCCACTGCGTCTCCCAGGAGATGGGCGGGACGCTGCACGAAGTCCTCGGGCAAACCCTGGAGACGCCCGCCGACCTGAACTTCCTGCTGCTCGGGGCGAAGGACCGGGACGTGGTGTTCGTGGACGAGGCGGCACTCATGCCGTCCGACCAGCAGCACAGCCTGCTGCTCGCACTCGACCAGGGGAAACTCGTCCTCGGCGGGGGCCGCACCGGGCGGTCGCCGCAGTCGATCCCGCTCGCCCGGTTCACGCTCTTGCTGGCGACCACGGACGAATACAAGTTGCTCGCCCCGCTGACCCAGCGGATGCGTCTGTGCCTGCGGTTCTCCTTCTACGACGATGGCGAGTTGGTCGAACTGCTGGGGCAGCGGTGCCACGCCCTCGGCTGGCCGGTCGATCCCGAAGTCCTGCCACGGGTGGCCCGACGCAGCCGCGGCACCCCACGCCTGGCCCTGCGGCTGGCCCAGGCGGCGTGGCGGGTGGCCCGGTCGGAGGGCGAGGCCCGGATCACAGCCGCGTTCCTCAAGCGGGCCTGCGACCTGGAGGGGATCGACCCGCTCGGCCTCGACGTGACCCAGCAGGCGTACTTGCGGGTCGTGGCCGAGGGGACGGGGCGGTTGAACATGATCGCCAGCCGGCTCGGCCTGCCGACCCGGACGGTGAGCGAGGTCGTCGAGCCGTACCTGATCCGGTCGGGCCTGGTGGAGAAGGACGAGTCCTCGAAGCGACTGCTCACCCAGCGGGGGCGGGAACACTTCCTGTCTCCGAGTTGCCCGGAAGCCGTCTGATTCGTGGAGGAGAAACGTCCGATGAGTACCAACCCGCAAACCAAGGTGGCCGTCAGCGTGGCCGACATGGCGAAGATGGTCGGCCTCTCCAGGGCGAGATTTTACCAGTTGATGGAGTCGGGCGTGTTCCCCCGCCCGGAGCGGCACGCCGAGACGGACCGCCCGTTCTACTCCGAGGAACAACAGAAGGTGGTGTTGGAAGTTCGTCGGCGGAACTGCGGCATCAACGGCCAGGCGGTGCTGTTCTACGCCCGGCGACTTCCGACCGGGCCGACCCCGGCCAGGCCGCAACGGGCGAAACCGAAACCGACGCCGAAGGCCGAGCCGCACGCCGACCTGCTCGCCGCCGTCCAAGCACTCGGACTGACCGGCGTCACGCCCTCACAGGTGGCGAAAGCCGTGGGGGAAACTTTCCCGAACGGAACCGTCGGGGTGGACGAAGGTGAAGTGGTACGGGCGGTGTTTCTAAGGCTTAAATCGGGACGAGATGACCAACCGGCGGGTGCCGGATGACTGACCGTCACCGTCCGGCGTCCGAATTCGTCCGGTAGTGTGGGGCGATAGTTTCGAGTATCGAACCAGTTAGGCCAGTGGAGCGTCAACATCGTGTCTACTTCGCGTCAGCAAGGCCGCAACAATCCGGGCGATAGTGTTTTCCACCGCCTCTCGGTCGGGCCGGGGGAGGCCGACCGGTTCGCCGCGTTCCTCGCCGCCCACGACTTCTCGCAGCACACCCGCCGGGCCTTCGCCCAGGACGCACGCACCTTCGCCGCCTGGTTCGCGGACGCAAACCGCGAGCCGTTCACCGTCGCCCGCGTGACGACCCGCGACGTGACCGACTTCCGCGAACACCTGCGGCGGGAGCAGGGCAAGGCGGTCGCCACCGTCAACCGTGCCCTGGTCACGATCCGCTTGTACCTTGCCTGGCTGGTCGAGACGGGCGTCGTCGCGGCCAACCCCGCCGCGAAGGTGAAGGAGCTTCGCCGTCAGGTGCTCGCCCCCAAGGGCCTCGACCGGGGTCAGGTGCGGAAGCTGCTCCGCGAGGTCGAACTCCGGCAGGATGTGCGGGCGAACGCCGTCATCCACACGTTCTTGTACACCGGTTGCCGCGTGGGCGATCTGGTCGCCCTCGAACTACACGACCTGATGCTCGGCGAGCGGGGCGGCACCGTCGTGTTCCGGCTCGGCAAGGGTGGCAAGCAGCGGAGCGTGCCGCTGCCACTCCCCGCCCGGCGTGCGATCCAGGAATATCTGGAAGGCCGACCACCGGTCGAGACGGAGAAGCTGTTCCTGGGCGAGCGAGGGGCGTTGACCGAGCGTGGGGTGCGTGCCTTGCTCGACAAGTACGCGGCGGTCACGGGCATCGACCTGCACCCGCACCTGCTTCGGCACACCTTCGCCCACCAGTTCCTCGCGGACTCCGGGAACGACCTCGTGGGGCTGGCCCAGATACTCGGCCACGAGTCGTTGAACACGACAGCGAGGTATACAAAGCGGTCCGCCGAGGCGTTGGCTGCGACTGCCGAGAAGCTCACCTACTGACCGCGAGGACGACCCTGCCAGATTGCCCGGCAGCAGGTCGTCACATCCGCTCGGGGGTTTGAAGCGGCAAGCCTGCACGAACCGGCGTCAATCGTTGCCCGAGGCAATCGACACGACCACAATCCCGTCGCCAGCATGAAGAAGTCGCAGCGACACGACCTTGCCCTTCAGCCGCTCGACGTATTTCCACTCGAAGGGCAGGTTGTTCGCCACGCCGGGAAGGACGTGGGATGCCACCACCCTCACCCCCTTGTCGAGCGGGACGTTCACCAACTTGGTCGGCTTCTCCTTGTTCCCGAAGCTCACGGAGACGACTCCCGCCTTCTCGTCTACGTCGTCAATCGTCGCGTTCTTGACGGTGAACGGGACGACGTTCGGCTTCGGCTGAGCGTCGGGGAGTTCCAACTTCCCGATTTCCAGTTCCAACCTGCCGGTGGCGAGCTTTTCCAGGGCGGGATCGAGTTTGATCTTCCCCGAGGACGAGTTGCCGAGCACCTGCTCGAACTGGACGCCGAACTTCCCAGGCCCCACCACGACCGCCCGGTGGGTGGTCGTCTGCACCCCGCTCCACAGGGGGACGAACTCGAACGGCAGCCCGGATGCCCCGTGCGTGCGGGACTCCAGCACCATCTCCGCACCCGGATTCAGAGCCACGTCCACCGGGACGTGCTCCCCCTTGACCGCCTCCCCCTTGGGGTGGGGGACGGGCATCCCCTCGGCGTCCGTCACGGCAAGAGGCGTCTCGTCCAAGAACTGCTTGAGGTACTGGAACTTCACCACCTCCTTGCCCACGTTGCGGACCCGGACGACGAGGGTGATCGTCTCCCGGTGGCGGAAGGTCTGCTTGTCACTCGGGACGCACATCAAACCCGCCTGGAGTCCCCCGACCTCCTTGCCCCAGGCGGCGAACGCCTCCTTCTTGTCCTGGGGCACCTTCTCCGGCTCCCCCACTTCGAGTTCCAACTTCCCGGTGGCGAGCTTGTCCAGGGCAGGATCGAGTTTGATCTTGCATGATGAGGAGTTGCCGAACACGGCGTCGTAGTGGAGGCTAAACTTGCCGGTTCCCACGAAGAGGGGCCACGCCTTGGTCGTGGACAGCCCCCCGCCTTCAGGCAAGAGTGCGTACCGCGGACCGGACGCCCCGTGCATTCGCGTCTCCAACACGACCTCCTGGCCCGGCTCCAGATTCACCTCTGTCGGGCCGTGAGTGCCGAGCATCCTGGTGCCGGATTGGGAGAGGGGCTTCCCGTCGGCGTCGGTCACGGTGGGACGATTCTCGTCCAAGAACTGCTTGACGTACTCGAACTTCACCGCCGCCTTGCCGACGTTGCGGACGCGGACGATGAGCGTGACCGTTTCTCCGTGCTGGTAAACCCGCTTCGCTCCGGGAAGCAAGCCGAGGCCCGCTTGCAATCCGCCGCTCTCCTTGCCCCAGGCAGTGAATGCTTCCTTCTGTTCGGGCGGTTTGTTTTCGTCGCCGTCCTTCACCTCGAATTCGACCACTCCCGTCGGCATTTTCAGAACGTGATGGACGATTTCGGTGAAGGCGATCTTGAACTTGCCAGCCTCCACCATGATCGTCGGCTTGTCGGGATGTCTTGCAAGGCCGTCAATCACTTGGTTGGCCGCTTTCACTGCAACCTGTCGCTTGTACAGTTCCACTGTTTCGCGGGGCTGAAGGGTTTTCTGCGGCTGCACAACGATCCCGCCAAGTGTGCCCGGTGGCATGGCGACGTAAACACCTTCACCTTTGTCGTTGGTGATCTTCGGAGTTGACTCGGGAGGACCGTGAGTAATGGTGATCTTCTCTTTGCTGACGTTCCTCACATAGACCCCGAATTCAATCGTTTCGCCGGGCCTGTAGGTGGTCTTACCAGCGGGCACCAAGGCCAGGCCGAGTTGCAGGCCGTCTATCTCCTTGCCCCAGGCGACTTCCGGCTCCTTTATCTCTTTCTCCTGCTTCGCCACTGGTTCCACGGGTTTCTCCGCGACGGGGGCCTTCACGTCCTTGCCGACCGCCGGCTTTCCGTCGGTCTGCCCGACGGCCAGGCTCCCGCCGAGGATGACGGCCACGCCCAACGCCAGCACCGCCACCGTCGTGGTCAGGATTTTCTTGAGGACCATGGTCTTCAGCACCCCTTGTGTGAGCATGGCGACGGGGCCGGAGATCACCCCCGCCGCCTTCCCCGCCGCGAGGAGGGTCGCCACGTTGATCGCGGAAGTCACGACCGACGCCGGCACGTCCGCCGACGCCACCGAATGCGAGAGGGTCGCCGCCAACGACCCGCCGGACACCGCCAGCCCACGCTGGCTGAGCCGCTTAGCCAGTAGTTCCCTGGCCCTGGCAAGGCCGCTCGCCACGGTGCCCTCGGGGCAGCCGAGGTGCTGGGCCACCTCCTTGCGGGTGCGACCTTCGAGGTCGCACAGGACGATCAACGCCCGGCACCGCTCGGGCAGCCGGCCCAACTCCTCGTCCAGCCGCGACAGCAACTCTTCATCGCGGGCTTCGGCCACGGCGGGTTCGGGCATCGCGTCCATCTGCACCTCTCGCCAGCCCCGCTTCGCCGCCGTGGCCCGCAGCCGCACCGCCGTCTGGTGTGCGACACCGTGCAGCCAGTTCGCCACCATGTCGCGGGGGATGACCGTCGCCGCCTTCTGGACGAGGACGAGGAACGTGGCCTGGAACGCATCTTCCGCATCGAGCGGGTTGCGGAGGACGCGACAGCACACGCCCCACACCATCGGGGCGTGCCGCTCCACGAGGGCGGCGAGGGCGTCCCCGTCCTGCCGGCTCAGGAAGTGAGTCAGCAGTTCCCCATCGGTCCGCCCGGCCCCGTCCCGCCCGGCGGCGGCACGGAGTTGTTGAACGACCACACTCAGCGAGCTATTCGGCATCAACTCACACCTCGGCACCCACGTCGCACGGGTCTTATTCTCCGATAGGGTGTGATTTGATCCAAGAATTTTGACGCCGACCCGATTCCGTTCTCGCTGCCGACTCCCGCCTGCGACCGCTCCATGTCTGCGTCGTCTGACCGCCAGTGACCGGCGGATTCCCGTCATTACCCGTCAAAATGCGTAGTGGGTGTGCGACACCCAGCCACGCGGAGACGGGCGATGACGAAGACCGACCACACCGCCGACGCCAAGTTGCGAGTCGGTGACTTCGTTCAGCGAGCCGGCAAGTCGTTCCTCGTGTTGCGATGCGGCGACGTGTTCGGGGACGAGCGGACGATCCGCGTCACCCCGGACGACGTGGCCGAGTTCTTCGCCACGCAGGCCCGGAACCTGTCCTCCGGCTGCCGGACACTCGCGGGCCTGATCGGCGACTGGCGTTCCATTTCGGAACTGGCCCAAGCCGCACTCGACTGGTTCAAGCTCGTCAACGTGGTCGGCATGAGGCGGGCCGCTCGTCGTCGTCACCTCACTCCCCGGTTTTGAACAGGAGGCCCAGCATGGCGACCATGACGCGGACGGACTGGAGCGACGTTGAAGTGGCGGCGAAGGAACTCGCCGGGAACTGGCTGAAGTTCGAGTGCTTCTGCTGGCACCGGCGTCACGACCTGCCGGACGCCGCCAACTGGCTGATCTACTACACGAGCAGCCCGCAGTCGGGCCTGAGCGAAGAAAGCAACCAGAAGGTGATGACCGACCGGTTGGCGAAGTACGCGGAGGGCGACAACCCCGACCTCGCGTTCGAGGAACACTCTCATTGGGTGGTCAGCCGCTTGAACGGTGTCAGCTTGCGGGTCTTCCGGGAGGACGGCACGATCACCGACGCCTTCCAGGAGTTTTGCCGCATCCTGGAAGCAATCGACGCCTACCCGATCCTGGACGAACAGGACTACAGCGACCGCGAGTACGAGGCCACGCTCGACAATTACCGCAATGAGATGTGGCAGTCGCGGGGTGAACTGCCGGACGGGTGGGCGGGCGAGGTGTACGACTGGTTCCGCGACAACGGCCACGACAGCTTCACCGAGAGCCGCGACGACCAGGGCGGTTGGGCACCGCGAGAGGCGATCACCAACGCACTTCGGCATCTGGGCCGACTTCCGACCGTCGTCACCGGCCCCTGAGTCAGCATCCCCAACACTGGAGACGTGACGTGAACGATCCAACAGAACAACTACGCCGCGAGCGGATGGTGGAGATCGCCGCCGAGGTGGGCAGCCGAGAATCCCTCGAAGCCCGCTACGGCCAAGTCTGGGACACCGCTCAACTGACGAAAGATTTCGAGGTTGTCGGTTTCGCCGCCCCCCTCGTTGTGGTGCGGCGGAAATTGGACGGGAAGAAGGGAAGCCTGGAGTTCCAGCCCAGCCCCCGCTTCTATTTCAACTTTGAGGAGTATCAACAGCGATGAACGCCAAGTTCAAACCGGGCACCGTGGTCGCCACGCCGGGTGCCATTGAAGCCCTTGCCGAGAGCGGCCAGGATGCCGGGTTCTTTCTCGACAAGCACCTGAGTGGTGATTGGGGCGAGGTCGATGCCGACGACCAGAAGGCAAACGACCAGGCCCTCATCGACGGCAGCCGGCTGCTGTCGTCCTATCGCACTTTAAAGGGAGTCGTCATCTGGGTTCTCACTGAAGCCGAAGGCGACGACGGCCAGCGGGGTTCAAGTTGTGTCACTACGCCCGAGGAGTATTGACGAAGAGGGTTGGTACTGTCGTGCTTTTACACTACGGCCACCGAACGTGACGCTGGTCGGATGCGGATAGGTTGTCGCTGGTAATGGCGAGCTTCGCAGTTGTAAGACGTTCGGCATGGTCTTGCTGTCCGGCTGCCGCTGGTCGTGAACTGGTACAAGCCGCCAAAGAATCGACGCTGAGCAGCAGCAAGAGCAAGAGCTATTGGAGCTTCGACGGTCGGGACTGATGCAACGAGAACTTTCTTCACGCGAGCCGAACAGGTTGTCAGCGTGGCTACTCCGGCTACTCGTTTTGCTGGTTCCGGTGGTCTTGGTGGTCGTCCGGCCCCGGCGGGTAGAACACGCCAAGCCATCGCCCGTTGAACTGCCCGCTAAACACCAGCCCGAAGAAAACGCCGATCATCCCACCGACTACGCCCCCGTACCAGTCCCCGCCCCAACCTTGCAGCCCGAAGACCGCGAAGACGGGAACGAAGAACAGCAGTGACAGCCCGATTTTGACGAACTTCATGACTTCGTTTTAGTCTTCGCGGTACGGTTGAGGATGCCGTTCACGTCCTTCCTGCTCATCCCCAGCAACCGGGCGATTTCCGCCGGACGCTTCCCCTGTGCCCTCAACTCGCGTACCCTGTCCGTGGGCGTAATCTTCCGTTTTGCCTTAGTATCAGGGCAAATCGTGCGGGTAAGCAATGCGAGTAGCAGAGTTTCAATGTGTACAGGCAGCCCCTGCAGATTTGCGGAAAGAGGGCGGGGCGTTCGACCTGCCCATCGCGCTCGGCATCCTGGTCGCCACCCGGCAGCTCACCCCGGAACAGATTCAGGCGTTCGCCACCGTCGGCGAGTTGGCCCTGGACGGGGCGGTGCGGCCGGTCCACGGCGCGCTCAGCATGGCGATGGCGGCGCGGGAACTCGGGGTGTCGAAGCTGATCGTGCCGGCGGCGAACGCCCGCGAAGCGGCGGTGGTCACCGAAGTGGAGGTGTACGGCGTCACCAGTTTGGCGGAGGCGGTGGGCATCATCGCCGGGGCGGTGGAGGTGGACCCGGTGTCGCCGGGGCTGGCCGACCTCGACGCGAAGATGAATCGGTACGATATCGACTTCGCCGACGTGCGGGGGCAGGAGTCGGCCAAGCGGGCGCTGGTGGTCGCCGCCAGCGGCGGGCACAACGTCTTGATGCTCGGCTCGCCCGGCAGCGGGAAGACGATGCTCGCCCGGCGGCTGCCGACCATCCTCCCGCCGCTCACCCCGAACGAGAGCCTGGAGACGACGCGGATCTACTCGGCCGTCGGCCGGCTGAGTGCGGGCGAGTCGCTGATGAGTACGCGGCCGTTCCGCAGCCCGCACCACACGATCAGCGACGCCGGCATGGTCGGCGGCGGGACCATCCCGCAGCCGGGGGAAATCTCGCTCGCCCACTTCGGCGTGCTGTTCCTGGACGAGTTGCCCGAGTTCAACCGCCGCAGCCTGGAGTGCCTCCGCCAGCCGCTCGAAGAGGGCGTGGTGACGATCAGCCGGGCGGCGTGTCAGTCCACGTTCCCCGCCGACTTCGTGCTGTGCGCGTCGATGAACCCGTGCCCGTGCGGGTACCTCGGCGACGCCAAGCACCAGTGCAAGTGCAACCCGATGCAGGTGGAGAAGTACCTGGGGCGGATCAGCGGCCCGCTGCTGGATCGCATCGACCTGCACATCGAGGTGCCGGCCGTGCCCTACGAGGAGCTGAGCAAGACCACCGACGGCACGAACAGCGGGTCGATGCGGGAGCAGGTGCTGGCGGCCCGCAAGGTGCAGGAGACGCGGTTCGCCCGCGGCGGGATCACGAACGCGCGGATGCACCCGCGGCAGATCCGCAAGTACTGCGAGCCGGACGCCGACGGGCGGGCGATGCTGGCGACGGCGATGGACGACCTGGGGCTGAGCGCGAGGGCGCACGACCGCATCCTGCGGGTGGCCCGCACCGTCGCCGACCTGGACGGCAGCGAGCGGGTGACGAGCGACCACCTGGCCGAGGCCATCGGCTACCGCACACTCGACCGCAAGCTGTGGAAGGCGTGACCGCCGCGGGTGGCCGACCGTCTCCGACGGTCGGTGCCGACTCCCGGAGGGAGTCGGCCACCCGGGGTGCCGCCCGGCTCGCGGCACCTACCCCGACCCCGGCTTGACACGTCCGGCGGAACTCCGCAACAATCGCCGGTTCTCCGCCTGACCCGAGACCTGTGCCGATGATCGACCTGACCCCCGCGCCCGTGCCCCTGTGCGACATCCTCGGGCAGTACCAGTCGCTCCAGCCCGAGATCGACGCGGCGGTGCTGCGGGTGCTGCGGTCCGGGCAGGCCATCCTCGGGCCGGAGGTGGCGGCGTTCGAGCGGGAGACGGCCGACTACTGCGGGGCGAAGTTCGCGCTCGGGTGCGGGTCCGGCACCGACGCACTACTACTGGCCCTGCACGCCTTGGACGTCGGCCCCGGCGACGAGGTGATCCTCCCGCCGTTCACCTTCTTCGCCACCGTCGGCAGCGTGCTGCGGGTGGGCGCCAAGCCGGTGTTCGTGGACATCGACCCGCTGACGTACAACATCGACCCGACGCAGATTGAGGCGAAGATCACCCCGAAGACGAAGGCGATCATGCCGGTCCACCTGTTCGGCCAGTGCGCCGACATGGGCGAGATCCAGGCGATCGCCGACGAGAACCGCATCCCGGTGATCGAGGACGCGGCGCAGTCGTTCGGCTCCAGTTTCGACGGGAAGAGGTGCGGCACCCTCGGCGCCGTCAGCTGCTTCAGCTACTACCCGAGCAAGAACATCGGCACGCTCGGCGACGCCGGGGCGGTGACCACCGACGACGAGGCGCTGCACAAGAAGATGACCGCCCTGCGGAACCACGGCAGCGAGGTGAAGTACTACCACAAGTACGTCGGGTGGAACGCCCGCATCGACGCGATCCACGCCGCCATCCTGCGGGTGAAGCTGCCGCACACCGAGGCGTGGGTGGAGGGCCGGCGGGCGGCGGCCAAGCGGTACGACACCCTCATCGAGCAGTACAGTCTGCACGGGTTCTTCCACCGCCCGACGGTCATGCCCTACGGCCGGCACACGTTCAACCAGTACGTCGTGCGGGTGCCGGCCCAGCACCGCGACCCGCTGGTGAAGCACCTGAAGGCCGAGGGCGTCGGGTGCGAGGTGTACTACCCGCTCAGTTTGCACCAGCAGGAGTGCGTGCAGCACCTCGGCCACCGCGAGGGCGATTTCCCGAACAGCGAGGCGGCGGCGAGGGCGGTGCTGGCCCTGCCCATGTTCCCGGAGATCACCGAAGCCCAGCAGCGGCGGGTGCTGGACGTGTGCGCCGGGTATGTGAAACAGACGCTGAAGATGGTGGCGTGAGCGGTCGCGGGCCGCCACGGAGGGCGGCCCCTACAGATGATGTCTTGTAGGGGCCGCCCTCCGTGGCGGCCCGCGGGTGTCTCACCTCGCCCGCACCCGGCCCAGCCCGCCGTCGATGCCGATGACCTGCCCCGTCACCCACCCCGTCGCCGGGTCGAGCAGCCACGCCACGCACGCGGCCACGTCGTCCGGCTCGCCCACCCGCCCGAGCGGGTGCATGGCCGTGCTCGCCTTCAGCGCCGCCTCGTTCCCGGTGATGCGGGCGGCCAGCGGCGTCTTCACCAGCCCCGGCGCCACCGCGTTCACCCGGATGTTCCGCGGGGCGTAGGTGGCCGCCGCCGCCAGCACCAGCCCGTTCACCGCCCCCTTCGCCGCCGCGATCGCCTCGTGGTTGGTCAGCCCGATCGTCGCCGCCACCGTGGACGCCAGCACCACCGACCCGCCGCCGGTCATCGCCTTCGTCGCCGCCCGCACCACGTAGAACGCCGTCTTCGCGTTCAGCGTGAGCGTGTCGTCGAACTCGGCGTCGGTGGTCAGGTGGGCCGGCTTGAGCAGGATAGAGCCGACCAGATTCGCCGCCCCGTGGACCGGGCCGAACGCCTCGGCAGCTTTGGCGAACGCGGCGTCGATCTCGGCGGACTTGGTGGCGTCGGCGGGGAAGGGCAGGTACTCGCCGGCCGGGTTGACGCCCCGCAGCTCCTCGGCCAGCGCGTCCAGCTTGTCCGATGTGCGGCCGACCAGCAGCAGCCGCGCCCCGGACGCCGCCAGCCGGCGGCACACCGCCGAGCCGATCCCGCCCGCCGCCCCCACGATCACGCTCGCCGGAAACTGCCCGCTCATTTGGATGCCCTCGGAGGTCCACCCCCGATTCATAGGCGGCGGCGGTGCGGTCTTCAAAACCGCCGCATCTACAATGCCGGCATGACCGCGGCGGCCGTCCCACTGGTGGAAGAACTGATCCCGTGCCCGGACCCGTGGGACGTGGCCCGCAAGCTGGCCCACCTGCCGCACCTGCTGTTCCTGGACTCGGCCGACCGCGGCGGCGACCGCGGGCGGTACAGCTATGTGACGGCAGACCCGGACATCTGGGGGTCGGATGCACTTTACGGGGTTTCTGCCGTCCCCTTCGACGACCTGCCGTTGATGAGCTGCTACGTCCAGCAGCCGGCGATGCCGGACCTGCCGCCGTTCCAGGGCGGGCACGCCTTTCTAATCGGGTACGAAGTGTGTCAGGTTTTGGAGCGCATCCCGCCGGCCCGGTTTGATGACCTCGTCTCCCCGAAGTTGGCCGCCGGAGTGTACGACTGGGTGGTCAGCTTCGATCACGAGCAAAACCGGGCGTGGTTGGTGTCTACGGGCTTTCACGAAGACGATTTCTATCCGGACCACGCGCTCAACCGGATGCAGCAGATCAAGGAGTTACTGAACGCCGATCTGTGTAGGGTGGGCACCGCCCACCGTGTTTCCGAACGGTGGGCGGTGCCCACCCTACAAGAACCCCTCCCCGGCTTCCCCGGCGTCGCCTCGAACTTCTCCCGCGACGGGTACCTCACCGCCGTCCGCCGGGCCGTCGAGTACGTCCACGCCGGGGACGTGTTCCAGGTGAACCTGAGCCAGCGGCTGCTCGCCCCTCTCACCGAACACCCGCTCGACCTGTACGGCCGGCTGCGGCGGGTGTCCCCGGCCCCGTTCGCCTGCTACTTCGACCTGGGCGATTTTCAGATCGCGTCGGCGTCGCCGGAACGGTTCCTGCAACTGTCCGCCGACGGCGAGGTCAGCACCCGGCCGATCAAGGGCACCCGCCCCCGCGGGACGACCGCCGCGGAGGACGCCGCCCTGATCCGCGACCTGACCACCAACCCGAAGGACCGGGCCGAGAACGTGATGATCGTGGACCTGCTGCGGAACGACCTGGGGCGGGTGTGTGAGTACGGCTCGGTGCGGGTGCCGACCGTGTGCGAGGTGGAGTCGTTCCGGCAGGTGCATCATCTGGTGAGCGAGGTGCGGGGGAAGCTGCGGCCGGGGCTGACGGCGTTCGACCTGCTGCGGGCGGCGTTCCCCGGCGGGAGCGTGACCGGCGCGCCGAAGGTGCGGGCGATGGAGATCATCGCCGAGCTGGAGCCGACCGCCCGCGGGCCGTACTGCGGGAGCGTCGGCTGGGTCGGGTTCGACGGGGCGATGGACACGAACATCCTGATCCGCACGTTCACCGCCGGCCGCGGGTGGGTGCAGTTCCCGGTCGGCGGCGGGATCGTGGCGGACAGCGACCCGGCGACCGAGTACGAGGAGACGCTGCACAAGGCCGCAGGCCTCTTACGAGCCCTGCAAGTGGCAAGTGACAAGTAACAAGGAGAAAATGGGAAGCGGCGGACCGGGTTTCATTTGTCCCTTGTTCCTTGCCACTTGTTACTTCTCCCATGATCCTCGAAGGCCTCGTCACGACGACCGACGCTCACGGGCAGCCCCACCTGGCCCCGATGGGGCCGACCGTGGACCCATCGCTGTCGTCGCTGCTGCTGCGGCCGTTCCCTACGTCGAACACGTACAAGAACCTCGTGCGGCACGGCGAGGGCGTGTTCCACACCACCGACGACGCCCGGCTGATCGCCTACGCCGCCGTCGGCAAGCTGTCGGCGGTGCCGCCGACGAACCCGGCCACGGCCGTGGCCGGGTTCGTGCTGAGGGATGCGTGCCGGGCGTTCGAGTTTCGGGTGCGGTCCATCGACGCCAGTCGCGAGCGAGTCCACATCACGGCGGACGTGGTGCGGCGGAACTCGCTCCGCGAGTTCCTCGGGTTCAACCGGGCGAAGCACGCGGTGGTCGAGGCGGCGATCCTGGCGACGCGGTTCCACCTGCTGCCGGCGGACGAGATCGCGGCCGAGTTCCGCAAGCTGCGGGTGATCGTGGACAAGACCGGCGGGGAGGCGGAGCAGGAGGCGATGGCGATGCTGGAGGCGGAGTGGGCAAGGTTCCGGGAGGGCAGGGGATGAGGAGAAAAAGACGACCCCACCCCGACCCCGCCTTTGTTTTGCCGCGAGACAGCGGCGAGCGCGAGGTAAGCGCGCTCGCCGCTGTCTCGCGGCAAAAACAAGTACGGTTAGCGGGGGTCGTCCCAAGAGCGTCCG
>JALHQU010000003.1:74154-101186 GCA_022841795.1 Fimbriiglobus sp. | reverse complement strand
ACGCGGCCGAGGCGATCGCCCAGGTCCAGTTGAAGCTCCAGATGGCGCTCCAGCCGCTCGTGGTGCCTGGCGGGCGGAAGCTCGAACTCGCCCCGGTAGACGAGACCGCCACCGTGTTCCGCTTCGACATCCGCTCACTCGGCTGGGACACCGAAGACCTGTTCCGGAAGTGGCCCGCGGACAACAAGCCGCCGGGAAAGGTGTTCCGGATGATCCCGTTCGACCTGATCCACCTGGAACAGCCGAACCCGCCGGCCGTGCCGGCGAACCTGGCCGAGCGGACGACCGACGCCCTGCGGCGGATGAACGCACACCGGCGGGACGAGAAGACCGAGCCGCTCGGCCAGTTGCGGGCGGCGGCGTTCGTGCGGGGCGAGTGGCTGGCCGACGCCCTGTTGACGGACAACAAGCCGACGCCGCTGGCGGACGACCTGAAATCGCTGGTGCAGTTGGCCGCGGTGCTGCCGAAAGCGGATGCCCTACCAGACGACAAGCGGCTGACCGGCCCGGCGTACCCGCCGCGGGCGGCGGCGGACAAGCCGACGCCGGGGGCATCCCCGTTCGGCACGTTCACCGCCGGCGACGCCGCGTCCCACAACACCCCGTTCACCGTCACCGCCGAGTTCGTAGATGAGAGTAGCAAGCAGCCGGTCCGTGAGGTGACCCGTGACGACGGATTCCACGTCCGCGTCAAGGCCGACTGGGACGCCCGCCTCACCCTGCTCCGCAGCGACCCGGCGGAAGGGTCGGTGGAGTTCGCCCGGCTGCTCAACGACGATACCAAGCTTTCGGCCGGCCAGCCGCGCGACCTGGTCCCGTATGCCCGCGATGCGTTCTTCGTGTCCTCCTTGCCCAAAGACCAGGCGAGCGGGCGGGTGAACTTCATCCTGTTCGTGACGGACGCTGTCAAGCCCTCGTTGGTGGTGGTTCAGAGCAAGCACAAGACGAACCCGGTCTGGCGGGTGGTGCCGGGCGGGGACGACCCGACCGGAGTGATGCGACGCGTCCTTCCCCTGACCGTCCTCCCCGAGAAAGGGCCCAAGAAGTGAGTTCGCCCGCCGTCCTTGATGTGGATGCCCTGGTGCAGCCGATCCCCGGCGACTCGCCCGCCGGGGCGCCGCTGTCCGACGCCCTGCGGTCGGACCTGAACAAGCTGCGGAAGGACGCCGACCCGGACTTCCCCGAGACATCCAACCTGCGGGCCGACTGGCCGAAGATCCTCGCCCTGACCACCGGCGAGTTGGAGGGTACCGGGAAGGACCTGACCACCGCCGCCCGGCTGGTGGAGGCGGCCACCAAGCTGCACGCCGCCGCCGGCCTCCGCGACGGCCTGCGGGTACTCCAGCGGGTGCTGGCCGACTTCTGGGACACCCTGCACCCGCTGCCCGAACCCGGCGACGACCACGAGGCCCGCCGCAACCGGCTGGACTGGCTGAACAGCGTGAGCGAGGGCGCCAAGTTCCCCGACACGCTGCTGCGGATGCCGCTGGTGAAGGCGAAGACCGGCGAGTGGTTCAGCGCCGTGGACGCCATGGACCCGGTTCGCAAGGTCGCCCTGGACGAGGCCCTGCCCACCTGCTCGGACAAGGACCTGCTGCGGGTCCACGCCGACCTGACCGAGGCGCGGCGGGCGCTGACCGACCTGGGGGCGACGGCGGACGAGAAGTTCGGGCCGGACTCGCCCAACCTGACCGGGGACGACGGCGGCAACCTGGGCGGGGCGGTGGCCAAGTGCGTCGGGCTGGTGGAGGACGCCGCCCGCAAGCGGGGGGTGTCACTCGCCGGGGACGAGCCGGCCGCCGCCGGCCAACCCGCCGACGCCGGCGGCGGGGCCGAGTCGAACGGCCAGCCGGCCGGGGTCGGCGGCACCCGCGACCAGATCTACCGGCAGATCCAGCAGATCGCGTCCGCCCTGCGGCGGATCGAGCCGCACAGCCCCATCCCGTACCTGCTGGAGCGGTGCGTGCGGCTGGGCGAGCTGCCGTTCCCGGAGCTGATGCGGGAGGTGATCCGGGAGACGACGGCACTGGACGAACTGGACCGCCTGCTCGGGGTGCGGCGGGAAGGCGGGTGACGAACTTCCGACACCCGTGTCGGACCTGCCGCTGCCGCCGGAATGGTGAAATCGCCTGCGAATCCGCCCGCCGGGGGGTTGAGTCCCTCTCCCCGCGGTGATACAGTGCCGACACTCCCGACACCCCACCAGTCCCTTCCCATCGAGGTTCTGCCATGCCGGACAGCTACCAGGAAACGCTGAAACGGGTCCGCCCGCCGCGGGTGCGGATCGACTACACGGTGGAGACGGAGGGGGCCGAGCCGATCCTCGAACTGCCGTTCGTGGTCGGGGTGCTGGCCGACCTGGGGTCGTCGCCCGACTCGAAGCAGCCGCTCAAGCAGCGGAAGTTCGCCGCCATCGACCGGGACAACTTCAACCAGGTGATGGCCAAGGCCGCCCCGCGGGTGGCGTTCCGGGTGCCGAACAAGCTGTCCGAGAACGCCGACGACCAGCTGAACGTGGAGCTCAAGTTCAGCCACCTGGACGACTTCGAGCCGGGGCGGGTGGTGGAGCAGGTGCCGGCGCTGAACGAGCTGCTGCAGATGCGGAAGAAGCTGACCGACCTGCTCGGCAAGATGGAGGGGAACGACAAGTTTGAGGCGCTGCTCCAGGACATTCTGAATAACACGGGCAAGAGCCAGGCGATCAAGGACGCGCTGAAACAGGCCGAGGGCGAGGCGAAGTGACCGCCGGCCCGACCGCCCACCCCCCGACACCCTCACCCTAACAGAGTTCCCCTCAATGGCCGCAGAACAGACGCAAGCCGGCGGCGGGGCCGCCGCCGCCGAGTTCGACACGTCCTCCTGGCTGGACAACGCGCTGGGCTCGATGAAGGTGACGGACGACACCGCCGCCCGCAAGCGGGGGCTGGAGTCGCTGGAGGCGTACGTGAACACCCTGCTCGCCGGCAAGACGGTGAGCAAGGACGTGGAAACCACCATCAAGCTGCAGATCGCCGCCATCGACCAGAAGCTGACCGCGCAGGTGAACGAGATCCTGCACCACGAGCAGTTCCAGAAGGTGGAGGGCACCTGGCGGGGGCTGGCGCACCTGGTGTACAACACCGAGACGAGCACCAGCCTGCAGCTGAAGGTGATGAACATCACCAAGGACGAGATCCGGTCCGACCTGGAGAAGGCGGAGGAGTTCGACCAGTCGCAGATGTTCAAGAAGATCTACGAGGAGGGGTACGGGGTGCTCGGCGGCAACCCGTTCGGCCTGCTCGTCGGCGACTACGACTTCGACTGCCGCCGCAGCACCGACATGAAGGTGCTGCAGGGCATGGCCGGGGTGGCGGCGGCGTCGTTCGCCCCGTTCGTGTCGGCGGTCAGTCCGAAGGCGTTCAACATGGACCGCTTCTCCGAGCTGTCCAACCCGCGGGACCTGGCCAAGATCTTCACCGGCCCGGACTACGCCGCCTGGGAGGCGTTCCGGGAGAGCGAGGACTCGCGGTACGTGGCCCTCACCTGCCCGCGGGTACTCGGGCGGGAGGTGTACGGGGAGAAGTTCCGCCCGGTGGCCGAGTTCAACTTCGAGGAGAACGTGGACGGCACCAACCACGACAAGTACCTGTGGATGAACTCGGCCTGGACGTACGCCACCCGCATCACCGACTGCTACGCCAAGTACGGGTGGATGGCCCGCACCCGCGGGGTGGAGGGCGGGGGCAAGGTGGAGGGGCTGCCGGTGCACACCTTCCCCACCGACCAGGGGGACGTGGCCATGAAGTGCCCGACCGAGGTGGCCATCACCGACCGCCGCGAGCAGGAGCTGGAGAAGCTCGGGTTCCTGTCCCTCATCCACTGCAAGGACAAGCCGTTCGCCGCGTTCATGTCCGCCACCAGCTGCCAGAAGGCGAAGAAGTACGACCGCCCGGAGGCGACGGCCAACGCCGTCCTGTCCACCAAGTTCAACCTGCAGCTGTGCGTGTCCCGGTTCGCCCACTTCCTGAAGGTGATGGTGCGGAACCGGGTGGGGTCGTACATGGAGCGGGACGAGATGGAGAACTGGCTGAACCGCTGGATCAGCAACTACGTGCTGCTGTCCAGTTCGCCGAGCGACGAGCTGAAGTCGAAGTACCCGCTGGCGTGGGCGCAGGTGAAGGTGGTGGACGTGCCCGGCCAGCCGGGGGTGTACCGGGCGGTGGCGCACATGCGGCCGCACTTCCAGCTGGAGGCCATCGACATCTCCCTGCGGATGGTGGCCAAGCAGCTCGGGGCGGCGTGACCGCCCGCCCGGCCGGAGCCGAGTCCGGGTCGAGTCGGGCAGAAAATTCGGCGGGCGGTGTCCGCCCGAGCAACCGGGTTCGCATTACCTCGATGGAAGGACACGCGGCAAACCCAACCAACCACACCCGCCGCGAGCCTCAAACCCCTCACAGGAGCCGATCATGCCGATCTACATGAACTACGACGGGATCAAGGGCGCCGTTTCCGAGAAAGGGCACAAGGAGTGGATCGAGCTGGAGTCCTGCCAGCTGGGCGTCCACCGCCAGATGACCAGCGCCGCCGGCCGCGGCAGCAACCGCGAGGCCAGCCAGCCGTCGGTGTCCGAGATCGTCGTCACCAAGACCCAGGACTGTGCCAGCGCCGACCTGTTCCGGGCGTCCCTGAGCGGCCAGGGCAAGAAGGTGAAGATCGACTTCGTCAAGACGGACAAGGACAAGCTGGAGACGTACCTGCAGGTGGAGTTGGAGAACACCATGGTGAGCAGCTTCAGCACCTCCGGCCACGGCGGCGACGGGCACAGCCGGCCGATGGAGTCGCTGTCGCTCAACTTCACCAAGATCACCTACACCAACCAGGTGACCGACTCGGTGAACAAGAACGCCGGCAAGCACACGTCGTTCTGGGACCTGGCCACCCAAACGGGCGGCTAACCCGCAGCACCAGCCGACGGCGGGCCGGATTTCCGGCCCGCCTTTTTTCCGTTTTCCGCCGTGTCTGTGTTAGCCCGACGCGCGAGCGCGGGCCAACCGCCTCCGGCCCTCGCTCGCGCGTCGGGCTAACAAATCGACTTCACCTGTCCACCCCGGAGCCTGCCATGACCGCCAGCGACCTGTTTCAAGCCGGCCGGCTCCGCGAGGCCATCGACGTCCAGATCGCCAAGGTGAAGGCCGCCCCGACCGACCAGCGGGCGCGGCTGTTCCTGTTCGAGCTGTTCGTGTTCTCCGGCGAGCTGGACCGCGCCCGCAAGCAGCTCGAGGTGCTGAATTACGACGACCCGAAGCACACCGCCGCCGTCGAGCAGTTCCGGTTCGCCCTGGACGCCGAGGCGAAGCGGCGGGCGGTGTTCGCCGGCACCGCCGCCCCGGAGTGGCTGAGCACCGCCGACGGGCACCTGACCCGCCGGCTGGACGCCGTCCACGCCCTCGCCCGCGGCCAGCACGCCGACGCCCGCCGGTTCCTGGACGAGGCGAACGCCGCCGTGCCGGTGCTGGCCGGCACGCTGAACGGCCAGCCGTTCCAGGGGCTGTTCGACGCGGACGAGCGGTTCGGCACCGTGCTGGAGGTGTTCGGCACCGGCGGGGTGTACTCGTGGGTGCCGCTGGAGGCGGTCGAGTCGCTCACCCTGAGCCGGCCGGCCGCCCCCCGCGACGTGGCCTGGCGGCCGGCCAACCTGGTGCTGGACAACGGGGTGTCCGGGGACGTGCTGCTGCCGGGGCTGTACCCGAGCACGCACGAGTCGGCGGACGACGAGCTGCGGCTCGGCCGTAGCACCGACTGGGCGGACGCCGGCGGTATCACCCGCGGGGTGGGCGGCAAGCAGTTCCTGTGCAACGGGGCGGCCAGTTCGGTGGTGAACTGGGCCGTCGTCACCCTCGGCCCGCCCGCCGCCGGCTGACGCCCCTCGGGAGAGGCCGACCATGCCCCCGCCCCAGCCGCCGCAGCGCGGCATGCTGCCGTCCCTGGTCGATCGCCTGCTCGACCCGGAGTCGGCCGGCACCGCCGTCATGACCGGGTACTCGGTCGAGCGGATGGCCCAGGCCGTCCGCCGCGACCTGGAAGACCTGCTCAACACCCTGCACCCGTACCACACGTTCCCGCCCGAGTACCCGGAGACCCGCGACTCGGTGGTCACCTACGGGCTGCCCGACCTGGCGTCCATCGAGGCCATGTCGTCCGACCAGCGGGCGGCCATCGGCGGGCTGATCAAGCGGGCGATCGACAAGTTCGAGCCGCGGCTGCGGGCGGTGCGGGTGTCCCTGCTCCAGTCCGACTCGGACGCCGTCCGCGGGTCGGTCAAGTTCCGGGTGAACGCCCGGCTGGCGGTGGACCCGGCCCCGGAGGTGGCGTTCGATACCATACTGAACGTCGGCACCGGCAAGTGCGACGTCCAGCGGGTGGGGGCATGAGCGACTCTCTGTATCGGTATTACGAGTCGGAGCTGTACTACATCCGCAAGCTGGCGAAGGAGTTCGCCCGCAAGTACCCGTCCGCCGCCGCCCGCCTGCAACTGGAGGACGACCGCTCGGCCGACCCGCACGTCGAGCGGCTGATCGAGAGCTTCGCCCTGCTCACCGGCCGCGTCCGCAACAAGCTGGACGACGAGTTCCCGGAGTTGACCGACGCCATGCTGTCGGTCGTGTACCCGCACATGCTCGCGCCGGTGCCGGCGGCGGCGGTGGTGCAGTTCGACCTGACCCCGGCCCGCGGCACCCCGGAGGGGGTGCCGGTGCCGGCCGGCAGCCCGATGCACACCGCCCGCGTGGGCGACCAGTTCTGCAAGTTCCGCACCTGCTACCCGCTGCGGCTGTGGCCGCTGGCCGTCACCGAGGCGAAACTGCACCCGCCGCCGTACCCGCCGGGGCTGAACCCGCCGCCGACGGCCAACGCCGCTCTGCGGATCCGCCTCCGCGTCACCGGCGAGCTGACGCTGGACAAGATGACGTTCGACTCGCTGCGGCTGCACCTGCTCGGCGAGCCGGCGCTCACCGCCCCGCTGTACGACCTGATCTTCAACCACGCCATCGAGGTGGCGGTGGTGGACCCGGACAGCCCGAAGCGGGTGGCCGCGTTCCCGGCCGACCAAATCATCCGCCCGGTCGGGTTCGACCCGGCCGACGCCCTGCTGCCGTACCCGGAGCACGTGTTCCCCGGCTACCGCCTGCTCACCGAGTACTTCGCCTACCAGCCGAAGTTCCTGTTCGCCGACCTGGGCGGGTGGGACGCCATCCGCACGCAGGTGGCCCCGGCCCGGCAGGTGGAACTGGTCATCTTCCTCACCCGCTCGCACCCGCGGCTGGAGCAGGTGATCGAGCCGGGCATGTTCCGCCTCGGCTGCACCCCGGTGGTCAACCTGTTCGACGCCACGGCCGAGCCGATCCCGCTGACGCACGCCCGCACCGAGTACCGCGTCGTGCCGGCGGTCGGCCAGCCGATGGGGCACGAGGTGTATTCCATCCAGAAGGTGACGGCCGCCGGGGCGACCGGCAAGGACCGCGAGTACCTGCCGTTCTTCCGCTACCGGCACGGGTTCGACCGGCACACCTCCCAGGCGTTCTGGTACGCCGCCCGCCGCCCCAGCCCGGTGCTGGACGACCGCGGCACGGACGTGTTCCTGTCGCTGGTGGACACGGCGTTCGACCCGCTGGCCGCGGCCGACGACGAGGCGGTGGTGGTGAAGGCGGTGTGTACCAACCGCGACCTGCCCACCCGCCTGCCGCGGATCGGCGACGAGGTGCGGTTCGAGCCGGCGTTCGCCAGCCCGGGGGCGAAGGTGCGGTGCGTGCGGAACCCGACCGCCCCGCTCCGCCCGCCGTCGGCCAAGGGGCGGTACTGGCACCTGATCTCGCACCTGAACCTGAACCACCTGCCGTTCACCGACGAGGCGAACGGGCTGGAGTCGCTCAAGGGCATCCTGCGGCTGTACGACCTGACCGACCCGGAGGCCGAGCCGCAGGCGGCGGCCCTGGCCCGCCAGTCGATCGACGGGCTGGTGGGGGTGAGCGGGCGGCGGACGGTCGGGTGGGTGGGCGGGGGCGAACTGGGCGGCATGGTCCGCGGCGTCGAGGTGGGCATCGAGCTGGACGAGACGAAGTTCGTCGGCAACAGCGGGGTGCTGTTCGCGTCGGTGCTGGAGCGGTTCGCCGCGATGTCCGTGTCGGTCAACTCGTTCACCCGGCTGGTGGCCCGGTTCCGCCAGCGGGACGAGGACCTGAAGCGGTGGCCGCCCCGCGCCGGCGACCGCCCGCTGGTGTAGCGATTTTCTTCCGTGGCACCGGCGGCCGCCGGTGTTCGGGCATCACCGGCGGGTTGTCGGTTAGAGGCCCGAAGGGCCGTCCTCCCTTAGCCCAGGTCGGAGCGAGCAGAGCGAGCGGAGGCCTGGGAATGGCAACGAAAGGGATCAAGCCCCGAAGGGGCGCCCTATCGTAGCCCGCCCCTTCGGGGCTTGTGGGTTTGGCCGGACCTACCCAGGGCGACGCTCGCTTCGCTCGCTTGCCCTGGGCTATGGGAGACCGGCCCTTCGGGCCTGAATGCAGCAAAACACTGGCGGGCCGCCGGTGCCACGATGAAGGAAGAACACCGGCGGGCCGCCGGTGCCACGAGACAAGTACAACATCTCCATGCCCACCCACCACGAGCGCTTCCTGGCCGCCCCGGTCGAGTACGACTTCTTCGCCGCCGTCCGGCTGCTGGCCGCCGCCGCCCCGGACCGCAAGGCGGTGGGCACCGACGCCCCGCCGGAGTCCGAACTCGCCCGCTTCCGCGCCCACCTGTCGCTCGCCTTCCCGCCCAGCCAGGTGATGGCCGTCGACCCGCCGGACGAGGAGCGTTCGGCCCCGCTGCTCACCGTCACCTTCCTCGGGCTGTACGGGCCGAAGGGGGTGCTGCCCACCCACTACACCCAAATGCTGCTCGACACCCACCGCGACGTCCGCGGCCCCGAGCGGCGGTCCCTCCGCGACTGGCTGGACCTGTTCAACCACCGGATCGTGTCCCTGTTCTACCGGGCGTGGGAGAAGTACCGCTTCCCGGTGCGGTACGAGCGGGGCGAGGCCCGACGACCAAGCGGCGACCCGTTCACCCTGGCCGTCCGCAGCCTGATGGGGTTCGGCACGCCGGGGCTGTCGAACCGGCTGGAGGTGCGGCGGGCGGAGACCGATCAGGCCACCGAGTACCGCTGGAACGACTCGCCCGACCACGACCCGGACGCCGGCCGCACCGACCCGGACCGGCTGGCCCGCATCGACGACCTGGGGCTGGTGTACTACGCCGGCCTGTTCGCCCAGCGGCCGCGGAACGTGACCAACCTGCGGGCGATCCTGGCCGACTACTTCGGCCTGCCGGTGCGGGTGGAGCAGTTCGTCGGCCAGTGGATCCCGCTGCCGGACGGCGACCGCATGGCCCTGGGCGAGCAGGGGGCGCTGGGGGTGAACGCCATCGTCGGCGAGCGGGTGTGGGACGTGCAGTCCAAGTTCCGGGTGGTCCTCGGCCCGCTGCGGTACGCGCAGTTCACCGACCTGCTGCCCGACCGCACCCCGGGGAAGGCCCGCAAGACGCTGTTCCTGGTGTCGCAACTGGTGCAGACGTTCGTGGGGGCCGAGTTCGAGTTCGACGTGCAACTGCTGCTGGCGGCGGACCAGGTGCCGCCGGCGGAGCTGGCCGACAGCGGCGGCATCGGCCCGCGGCTGGGGTGGAACATGTGGGCCATCTCGCACGCCCCGCCCGCCCCGGTCGGCGACGCGGTGTTCGACGGCGAGTGGGTGACGCGGGTGTGACGACGGCCGGCGCAAACCCCGCCGGCGTTACAACCCGATCCGGTTCGTGAACAGATCTACCCATCCGCGGCCGACACCCTTTGACCTTGATCGGCGTGCTAAGATACAGTCAGAGCGGAGGAGGTTCGGCCGCCCGGCCGGTCTGATCCTCCGTCACCCTCACCGCCTCTCCGGCATCGAGGGCCACATGTCGAACGCGTTTCCGTCCCGGCGGTTCGACGCCCCGAACGCGGCGTCCTCCCCCGGGTTTTTCCGCCGGTACCAGTTGGTGTTGCACCGCACCGCGGACGCGGCCCTGATGGCCGTGGTGCGGACGGTCCGCGACCTCACCCGGTTCGCCGAGGCCGAGGCCATGGCCCGCATGTGGGACGCGTACCACCGCGGCACCGCGGTGGTGCTCACCACCCACTACGAGCGGGCTGAGTTCCTGGCCGAGCGGTTCGCCGAGCGGGGGCTGAAGGTGACGCTCGAACCGGCATAGCCGATATCTCGGAACACCGGCGGGCCGCCGGTGCCACGAAGATAAGAACCGGCGGCTGCCGGTGCTTTCGGACTATTCTTTCTGGTGGCACCGGCGGCCCGCCGGTGATCCCTGACCTTTTTTTCTTCGTGGCACCGGCGGCCCGCCGGTGTTCCGACACCCATGACTCCACCCGTCCGCCGCCTGTCCGTCGTGGATGACGCGACCATCGACGCCCTCACGGACGTGCTGCTCGATTGCGTCGAGGGCGGGGCGTCGGTCAGCTTCATGCACCCGCTCACCCGCGAGCGGGCGGCGGCGTTCTGGCGGAAGGTGGCCCGCGGGGTGGAGGCCGGCGAACGGGTGGTGCTGGTGGCGGACGACGACCACGGCGTCTGCGGCACGGTGCAACTCATCTTCGACCTGCCCGAGAACCAGCCGCACCGGGCGGACGTGGCGAAGATGCTCGTCCACCGCCGCGCCCGCCGCCGCGGGGTGGGGGCAGCGCTCATGCGGGCGGCCGAGGCTACCGCCCGCGAGTGCGGCAAGACGCTGCTGGTGCTCGACACCGTCACCGACAGCCCCGCCGCCCGGCTGTACGAGCGGCTCGGGTGGGTGCGGGTGGGCACCATCCCCGGCTACGCCCTGTACCCCGACGGCGGGTTGTGCGACACCACGTACTACTACCGGCAACTCGGTGGCGAATGAAACCGCACGCGGATGACGCGGATTTCAGCGCGGATGAACACGGATCAAATCCAATTTCTGATCTGCGTTGATCCGCGCTGAAATCCGCGTCATCCGCGTGCCGATTTATTCTCACCTACGCACCCGCAGGAGGTTCCCGTCATGCAGAAAGTCACCCCGTGCCTGTGGTTCAACGGCGACGCCGAGCAGGCGGCCAACTTCTACGTGTCGCTGCTGCCGGACTCGCGGATCGACAAGGTGGTGCGGTCGCCGGCGGACACCCCGAGCGGGCCGACCGGCATGGTGCTGGTGGTGGACTTCACCCTGGCCGGCAGCAAGTTCAGCGGGCTGAACGGCGGGCCGCAGTTCCCGTTCACCGAGGCGGTGTCGTTCCAGATCCACTGCGACGACCAGGCGGAGGTGGACCGGCTGTGGGCGGCGCTGACCGCCGACGGCGGGTCGGCGAACGTGTGCGGGTGGCTGAAGGACCGCTGGGGGCTGTCGTGGCAGATCGTGCCGAAGCGGATGATTCAGTTGCTGAACGACCCGGACCCGGCGCGGTCGAAGCGGGCGATGGAGGCGATGATGACGATGGGCAAGTTGGACATCGCCGCCTTGGAGAAGGCAGCGGACGGCAAGTGACGGCCGGCTACCCCCGCACCACGGCGTGGACGAACCGCAGCTTGTCCACCGCCGGGGCGGGGAGCACGAACGGGTACCCGTCCGGCAGGCCCAGCCCGCGGTTCAGGTTGTTCAGCGCGTACGTCAGCGGGTACCAGCCGGCGAGCAGCCGGTCGAACGACCCCACCTCCGGGTCCGGCACCGCCTTCAGCGCCGGCTCGTCCGCCCGCCGCGGGCGGAGGGACAGCCCGCACGCCGCCGCCGTCTCCAGGGTGTCGATCATGTGCAGGTAGTGCGCCCACGTCTCCGCCCAGTCCTCCCACGGGTGGGCGGCGGCGTAGGCGGACACGAACCGCTCCGGCCAGTCGGCCGGCGGGCCGGCGGCGTGGTGCCTCTTCAAGGCCTCGCCGTAGTCCGCCCGCTCGTCCCCGAACAGACCGCGGAACGCGGCCAGCTTCTCCGGCTCGTCGCGGACCAGCCGGTCCCAGTAGTGGTGCCCGCTCTCGTGCCGGAAGTGGCCGAGCAGGGTGCGGTACGGTTCGCCCAACTGCACACGCCGCCGCTCCCGCTCCGGGTCGTCCGCTTCGGCCAAGTTGACGGTGATGACGCCGCTCGCGTGCCCGGTGAGCACCCGCGGTGCGGTCGGGTCGGCCGGGTCGGCCAGGAACTCGAACGCCAGCCCGCCGTCCGGGTCGGCGTCCTTCGTGGCCGGCCAGCGGTCGATCGCCTTCAGGGTGTACAGCAGCCGCCGCTTGGCCGCCTCCAGCTTGTACCACGCCGGCGGGTAGGCCGGGCGCGTGAGGTCGGGGATGACGCGGGTGAACCGGCACGACTCGCACAGCGGGTTCGGGTCGTCGGCCGGCACCGCCCAGTTGCACACGTTGTGGTCGGTGTCGTTCGCGCACAGCCGGTAGGTGCGGCCGTCGGCCCGCGGCAGCGGGGATTTCCACACCCCGCCGTCGAGCGGGTCGAGCGAGCCGACCACTTCCAGGTCCGGCAGGTACGCCAGCCGGTTGTTGCACCGCACGCAGGCGATGTTCTCGAAGAACACCAGACCGTCGCAGTGGTCGCAGTGGAACACCTTCACCGGCGAACCTCCGAGGACGAAACGAGCCGGGCGGGTGCTGTGCGGCACCCGCCCGGCTTGGAGATGTTACCTGCCGTTCACATCGGCCGGTATCCCCGCATCCGCTCGAACCCGCGGGCGGCCACCGGGCGGGCGTCTTCCCAATCCCAGGTCGGGTGGAGCAGTTCCCAGTCCCGCTTCAGCGTGTTCTCGCTCTCGTCGAACGTGACGCCGGGGTGCCGCTGGGCCGCCTGCACCCCGAAGCGGTAGGCGGCGGTGTCCCGCGGCAGGTCGTCCGCGTCGGTCTTGTTGTCGCGGAAGTACTCGCGGATCCAGTTGTCCTCGGTGGTCGGGTCGATCAGTTCGCCGAGGCCCTTGCCGGCCAGCCCGCCGGCGATCGCCCCGCCGACCAGCGCCCCGATAGCCGCCCCGATCGGCCCGCCGACGGCGCCGACGGCCAGCCCGCTGGCCGCCCCGCCGATAGCGGCGCCGATGCCGGTCTCGATCGGGTGCGAGCCGGGACTGTCGGTGATCGGGTCCGGGTTCCGCGGGCCGTACGGCGGCAGGTCGGCGCTCTTCTCCGGGTCTTTCGCCGGTACGGTCGGGTTATCGACTGTGGTGTTACCCTTCTTGCTCATGACGTGCCTCCGGTGTGCGGACAAATCCGCGGGCACCAGATGACAGGCAAAGGGCGTGCCGGGAAGCGAAGTTGAGTGAGGCGCGGCCGTTCGTGATCGGTCTTCCGAGACATCAGAACCCGGTTGACACAGTTCCGGCCGGGCTGAGGGTGAGTGCGTGCGGGGACGGGTTGGATAACGCCACCCCGGTCACGACGAGCGGCTTCCCGCCGGCCTGGAGTCGCGTCGGGTGCTGCCTCTGGAGTTTCAATAAATCTTGCACGATCGGGTGCATGTCGCCGATCACGGTCACGTCCGACGCGCCGAGGATGAACTCCGGATCCACGGCGTTTTTCACCCGGAGCACCGCGCGGTATGCCGCCGACGGGCCGTCCCGGTCGGCGATCGGGGTGGCGATGCACAGGGTCCACCGGCCGCCTTCGTCCGGCTGGTTCCAGAACGCGATCGTCACCGGCACCTGCGCTTCACGCAGCCGGGCCGTCAGCCGTTGGCCGACCTCCACTTGCTCGCTCACCAGTGATCCTGTAGCCATCGAAGAACCCCGTGCGGGTTGTCGGTGATGGCGGCGAACAGCTCTCGCGCCTTCTGCTCGCCGACCGTCGCATACCGGCTCGTTTCGCTCCAGTCTTTCACCTGAACCCAGTTCGTGTAGAACTGCGGGTCGGCTTGTGTCGCCTGACCGAGGGTGGCAGTCAGCCCCGCCAGTTCGACCAACTCGACCAGGTCGTGCGTCCAGCACCCGGCCAACCGCTTCAGGTACTTCGCCTCCTTGAAGATCATCCCGGTGGCGTCGATGTGCCGCAGCACGCACGCCTTCAGCCCGCATTCCACGGCGTACCCGGCCAGGTAGTACGCCGCCGCCCACCGCTTCCGGCCGAGCAGCGCCTTCGCGTCTTTCACCCGCTCTTTCGCCAGCGCTTGAAGGGTCTTGCGGTTCATGGGCACGCGGTGGGCGGGGCCGGTGCGGACGGGTTCATTCTAGCAGCAGTTCGCCTCACAACATGCTGAACGGGTCCACGTCCACCTGGAACTCGACGCCGTGCGGCGGCTTGCTGACGGCCAGCACCTCCCGCAGCACCTGGTGCAGCGTGCCGCTGCTCTCCGCCTGCACCTGGAAGTGGAACCGGAAGTAGTCGTGCAGCTTGAACACCGGGCACTCGGCCGGGCCGAGCACCCGCACCGCCGGCCCGTTCACCCGCGCCGTGGCCGCCTTGAACGCCCCGGCCAGTTGGGTGGCGAACCCCTCGGCCGCGTCCGGGTTCTCGCTCCGCACGATCAGCCGGGCCAGCTTCTGGTACGGCGGGTACTGGTGTTCCTTGCGGAACCCGGTCTCCAGCTTGGCGAATGCGACGAAGTCGTGCTGGCCGGCCAGCGACACGCACGGGTGGTCCGGGGTGTACGTCTGGATCATCACCCGCCCGCCCTTCTCCCCGCGGCCGGCCCGCCCCGCCACCTGGGCCAGCAACTGGAAGGTGCGTTCGGCGGCGCGGAAGTCCGGCAGGTGCAGGCCCACATCGGCGTTCACCACCCCCACCAGGGTGACGTTCGGGAAGTCCAGCCCCTTGGCGATCATCTGCGTGCCGAGCAGGATGTGGATCAGCCCGTCCTTGAAGGCGTCCAGCACCCGCTGGTGGCTGCCGGACTTGGTCATCGTGTCCGAGTCCATCCGCTGAATCACGTACTGCGGGAACGTCGCCTCCAGCTCGGCGTGCAGCTTCTCGGTGCCGAGGCCCTGGTAGCGGATGGCGGTGTGGTTGCACTTGGGGCACTGCGTCATCGGCAGCGTCTCCCACCCGCAGTAGTGGCACACCAGCGCCGCCTTGCTGCGGTGGAACGTGAGCGACAGGTCGCAGTGCTGGCACTGGGCGACGTGCCCGCACTCGGGGCAGTGGACGTGCGTGCTGAACCCGCGGCGGTTCAAGAGCAGGATCACCTGCCCGCCGGCCTTGAGCGCGTCGCGGATGCCCGCCTCCAGCGTCGGCCCGACCGCCCGGTACTTGCCGGGCGTTTTCGGCTCGTGCCGCATGTCGATCAGTTGCACGTCCGGCATCGGCCGGTTCTCCACGCGGTTCGGCAACGTCAGCAGCGAATACTCGGCCGCCACCGCCGCCCGCCAGCTCTCCAGGCTGGGCGTGGCCGACCCGAGCAGTATGGGCACGTTCGCCAGTTGCGCCCGCATGACGGCCACGTCCCGCGCGTGGTAGCGGGGCGTCGATTCCTGCTTGAAGCTGGTCTCGTGCTCCTCGTCGATGACGATCAGCCCGAGCTTCCGCGTCGGGGCGAACACGGCACTGCGGGCGCCGACCACCACGTTGACGTGACCGGCCGCGACGTGCCGCCAGTACGTCGCCCGCTCGGCGTCGGTCAGGTTCGAGTGCAGCACCGCCACCCGCCCGCACCGCCCGCGGAACCGTTCGATCGTCTGCGGGGTCAGGCTGATCTCCGGGACGAGGACGATCGCCTCCTTCCCCTGCTTCACGATTTCTTCGATGGCGCGGAGGTAGATCTCGGTCTTCCCCGACCCGGTGACGCCGTGCAGCAGGAACGGGTGGAACCCGCCGGCGGCGACGGCTTCGGAGACGGGCTGCCACACGCGGGTCTGGTCGGGGTTGAGTGTGAGGGAAGAACCTACCCCCCCCGGCCCCCCCTCCCTGGGCGGGGGGGGGGGAGGAAAGCCCTCTGGCTCCCCCTTCCCTTCAGGGAGGGGGGCGGGGGGGGGTAGGTTCTTCCCGACCAACTCCACCAGCCCGCTCGGCAGCCGCTCCACACGCTCGACGAACTTCCGCAACAGCCCCTTCCCCGCCAGCCCGGTGACCACCCCCGGCGTACAGTCGAGCTGCTTCGCCAGCCAGTTCACCTCCAGCGGCTTGCCCTCCTTCCGCACCCGGTCCAGCACCTGCTTCTGCTTGGCGGTCACGCTGGGCAGAATCTTCGGCTGCTTCTCCCGCGGCACTGCCTCCACGAACGTGACGTTCTTCGTCCCCGCCTTGTCCCGCACCCCGGCCGGCACCACCGCGTGCAGCACCTGCCCCCACCCGCACAGGTAATAGTCCGCCATCCAGCGGGTGAGCTTGAGCAGGTGGTCGTCGAGCAGGGCGGTGTCGTCCAGCACCTTCGAGACCGGCTTCACCTCGCGGTGCGGGGCCAGGTCCGTCACGCGGATGACGTACCCGACGGTGTCCTTCTCCCCGCGGCCGAACGAGCAGCTCACCCGCTTGCCGACGCCGACGGCGGTTCGCAGTTCGTCCGGCACGCCGTAAGTGTAAGCGTGGTCAAGTGGTCGGTCGAACACCACGTCCACGAACAGCGGCGGGGAGACGGCGACCGGGGTGGCAACGGGGGCGGGAGCGACGGTGTTCATGACGGGTACGGTACCTCGCCGCCGGCCCAACCCGCAAGGTCGGCAGGCGTGGGGATCTTCGCCGCGACCTCCGGGAGCGGGGTTGCTGGCCCGCTCCCGGAGGTCGCGGCGAAGAGTTGCTGGCGTACCATGACCTCATGCCCCCTCCCGAGTTCACCATCATCGGCGCCGGGCTGGCCGGCACCTCCCTGGCGTGGGCGCTCGTCCGCCGCGGGCGGACGGTGCGGCTGATCGACCGCGAGCCGCCGGTCACGTCGTCTCGCATCGCCGCCGGGCTGCTCACGCCGATCACGGGGAAGAAGCTGAGCGTGTCGTGGCGGTGGGGTGAACTGCGGCCGGCGGCAGAGCGGTTCTACCGGAGCGTCGAAGCGGAAACCGGGGCGACGTTCTTCCGCCCGCGGCCGATCCTGCGGCTGTTCACGTCGGAATCCGAGCGACGGCAGTTCGAGGGGAAGCGGGCGACGTTCGGCGAACTGGCGACGGCGATCGACCAGCCGCCGGAGCACGTAGCGATGCCGTTCGGCGGGTTCGCCATGCCGACCGCGGCGCAGCTCGACGTGCGGGGGTATTTAGATGCGTCGCGGGAGTGGTTCCGGCAACGGGGAGACTACATATCCGGTCCGGCTGAGCCGGACCGGCGGGCCGCCACAGAGGGCGGCCCCTACAACCGGGATCCTGTAGGGGCCGCCCTCTGTGGCGGCCCGCCGACCGCCGCCGGCGGTCGGCACCTCACCCTGCATTGCACCGGCTACCCGCCGCTACCGCCGTTCGACGCCGTCCGCTTCCGGCCGGCGAAGGGCGAAATCCTCGCCGTCCGAGTACCGGGCCTGAACGAGTCGCGAGTACTCAACCGCGGCGGGTTCTGGGTCGCGCCGACGACCACGCCGGACGTGTACCGGGCCGGGGCGACGTATTCGTGGGACGAGTTGACCTGCGAACCCACCGCCGCGGGACGGGCGGAGTTGGAAGCGTCTCTCCGCGAGGTAATCCGCCTGCCGTTCGAAGTGATCGGGCACGACGCGGCGGTGCGGCCGATCGTCGAAGGGCAACACCCGCGAATCGGATTGCATCCACAGGATTCGTCGGTCGGGTTCTTCAACGGGCTGAGTTCGAAGGGGTCGTTGACGGCGCCGTTCTTCGCCGAGCAGTTCGCCGCGTTCCTGTGCGGGGCGGGGGAGATCGAGCCGGAGGTGGACGTGCAATCCATCATGTAGGGTGGGCACTGCCCACCATGCTTTTGTCCGACGGTGGGCAGTGCCCACCCTACATGATTTTCTCCCAGTACAGCACCCCCACGCACGTCGCCCCCCACAGCAGCACCGTCACCAGCAGCGGCAGGTCGGTGAACACCGCGTCCTCCGGCCGCTCGGCCGTCTCCTGGAAGTGCAGCAGGTGCAGGTAGCGGAACAGGCCGTACAGCACGAACAGCACGGTGAGCATGAACAGCGGGCGGGCGGCGTGGACGGTGTGCGCGTACATCAGGTACGTCAGGATGGTGGTCGCCATCATGCAGGTGATGAACTGGTCGAGCAGCGGGAGCGAATACCCGGCCATCACCTTGCGGGCGGCCTCAGCGTTCCCGCGGCTCAGCTCCTGCCGCCGTTTCGCCAGCGCGATGAACAGCGCCAGGAAGGCGGTACACAGCAGCAGCCACGGGGACGGCTCGACGGCGATGGCCGTACACCCGGCCAGTACCCGTAGCAGGAACCCGGCGGCGATGACGATCACGTCGATCAGCGGCAGGTGCTTCAGCCGGAACGAGTACGCCAGGTTCAGGGCCAGGTAGGCGGCGGTGACGGCCAGAGTCGGCCAGCCGAGCCAGCCGGCCAGCCCCAACCCGGCGGCGGCCAGAAACACCGCGAACAGCCGGGCCTGCGTGACGTTGATCTGACCGGCGGCCACCGGGCGGAGCCGCTTCTTCGGGTGGTGCCGGTCGGCCTCGGCGTCGGCCGCGTCGTTGATCGCGTACACCGCCGCCGACACCAGCACGAACGCCACCGCCGCCAGCACCGCCGCCAGCACCGCCGCCGGGTCCGTCCACCGGCCGGAGAACGCCACCGCCGACAGCACGAACAGGTTCTTCGTCCACTGCTTCGGCCGCATCAGCCGCAGGAACGCGGCCGGCGGGGACGGGCGGCGGGGGGGGAGGGAGGTCATGGCCGCACGTCCTGGTCGATGTCGATCGGCCCGTGGATGGTCCACGGCGTCGCCCACACCGCCCGCCGCGGCGGGTGGACGTACACCGGCGTGTCGCTCGCCTCGGCCAGCCGCAGCAGCTCGGGCAGGTACGCCGGGTCGATGGTGAACCGGGCGGTCAGCCGGCCGGCGCTCTCGCGGTGGACGAGCAACTTCGTCACCTCCCCGTTCGTCCGGCCGAACGCCAGCGGCAGGGCCACCCGCGTCCGCGGGCCGACGTCCGGCGGGCGTTCCAGCGGCATCTCCTCGGCGTGGACCTGCCGCTCGATGTAAATCTCGTGTTCCGGGTTGTACGCCCAGGGCACGTTGATCATCACCCACCGCGCGAGCGGGCGGTGTTCCAAATAGTTCCACGGGGTCGGCGGGTCGAAGACCAGCACCCCGCCGGTGACAGCCGTGTGACACCCGACCAGCCCGACCCGCCACCACCCGCCCCACCCGGCCACCGCCAGCCACGCCAGCGGCGGGAGCATCCACACCAGGTACCGCTGTAGCCCGCGGCAGTCCGAGTTCCAGTTCACCTGCACCTGCACGCCCAGGATCATGCCGGTCACGGCCAGAGCCACCAGCACCGCCCGCACGTCACGCCGCAGGGCGAGCGTGACCGCCCCGATGGTCGCACCGAACAGTAGCACGGGAACATACGGCAGCAGGCCGACGTTCAGGTCGAACAGCAGGCACAGGGTGCGGTTCACGCCGATCTGCTTCGGGTCGGTGTGCTGGCGGGTGATGAGACTGGGCTCGCCGAAGTGGTACAGGTAGTACGCCACCGGCGCCATTGACACCGCCCCGCCGAGGATGGACAACCCGGCCTGCCGCCACCGCCGTTGAAGCACGGCACACCCGACCGGCACCGCCACCAGCAGAACCAGCGGCGGGTTCTGGGTGGCGGCGACGGCGGCGAGCAGCGCCGACCGGGCGTACCGGCGGGTGTCCAGTGCCACCACCGCCAGGGCCACCAGCGACCAACTGAACGACTCCGCCCCGGTGTACGTCACATACCACACCGCCGGCGACACCCCGAGCAGCAGGGCGAACATGACCCGCCGGCCCGGCCCGCCGGCGGACCGGAACAGGGCGGCCCCGATTGCCAGCAGGAACAGGGCGGCGTTCGCCACCTTGAGCGCGTTGTACTCCCACCCGCCGACCGCCCGCAGGGCCAGCTTGGCCGGGTACGCGGCCAGGGGGAACGCCCAGAAGTGCATGGCGTGCAGCCGCCCGTCCGGGGCGGGCACGAACCCGGTGTGCAGTTCCCGCTCGTACACCGCCAGCAGTTCCACCCGCTTCGGCAGCAGCACGCTCGCCCCGCACACCGCCGCCGTCGCCTCCGGCTCGGTCTCGGCCAGCGGCCCGCTGTGCCGGTCGTACAGCCGGTCCATCATCGCCTCGCGGTCGCCGGGGCGGATGTCGAACGTGCCGTGCCGGTCGATCGCCTCCAGGGTGGCGTAGTACTCCCACCCATCGCCGTGCCGCTCGAACTTGCCGCGGCCGACGAACACCAGCACGCCGAGCGAGGCGAGCAGGTAAACGACCACGGCGACGGTACGGGCGGAGGGCATGGGTGTTTCTGGGTGAACCCGGCCCGCGAGGGCCGTGGATGGATTTCCGAACACCCCCTCCCTCGCGGTCGGGGTTCACCAAGCCAAGACAACAGCACACGGAATGTGCCTACTACTTTTTGGTCGCCACCACGAAGTAGTGCGGGTACCACAGCCGGTCCCACCGGCCGCGGTCGGTCACGGTCAGCCCGTTCGCCGTCACCCACCCGGCCACCTGTTGCTCGGTGGCGTAGTTCACCCACTGGCGGGCGAGCAGCAGGTCGTGCAGGCGGTTCATGAACGCCTTCCACCGCGGGGTCGGGGCGATGTCCTTGTGGATGAGCCGCCCGCCGGGGGCGACCGACCGGCACACCTTCGCCAGGAACTCGGCGTGGGCCGCCGGCGGGACGTGGTGCAGTACGTCGATCACCAGCACCGTGTCGAACGTTCCCGACGGCCACTGATCGACCGGCAGCACCTCGTAAGTAGCCGGTCCGGCGGCGGGCGGCAACGCCACCTGATTCGCGATGCCGATGGCCCCGGCGGACGTGTCGAACCCGCGGGCCGACTTCGCCAGCCCGGTCGCGGCTGCGGCGACGGACAGGAAGCCCGCGCCGCACCCCACGTCCAGTACCGTTCCGCCGGGTGGGATACGGGCCAGGATGGTCTCGAACGGCACGATGAACGGCCGCCAGCACACCAGCACACGGGCCAGCCCGCCGGTGTGCCGGTACAGGTGGTCGAACAGCGTGGACAGTTCGGCGGCGGTGTTCGGCACCGGGTACAGGCCGGACCCGTCCGGGCGGGTGGGCGGGGTGGCGGCGTCCGCCCGGCTCCGCATCAGCCAGCCCAGCCGGGCCTCGTGCAGCACGGCTTGAATCGATAGGATGCCGACGATGGGGAGCAGTTCGTAGTACGCCCGCCGCTCCTCCATCCACCCCTTCACGAAACACGCCCCGACCTCCAGCGGCACCAGCACCAGCAGCCACCGCAGCGGCTCCGGGAACCGCCCCCACTGCCGCAGCACCGCCAGCCCGAACACCGCGTACACCGGCAGCCACCACGACCGGAACAGCCCGCCGTGAACGAACACCAACTCCAGGTTGCGGAGCGGGTAGAAGAAGTCGAACTCCGGCGGGCTTGGGAACCGGCTGCGGACGAACAGCCGCACGCCGACGAAGATGGCAACCAACCCTGCCGCCCCGAGCGCCTTCCACCGCCAGTGGTAGCTCACCGGCACCACCACATACGCCACGATCAGCAGGGCGGACGTTTCCTTCGAGTACACGGCGATCGGGAACAGCAGCCAGAACCACGGCCGCCGGCCGACCACCCCGACCAGCCCGGCGGCGAACACGCACGCCTGCGGCAAGTCGTAGTGGTACAGGAACCACAGCATCGGCGTGCCGTATGGGTACAGGCGGTCGGTGTGCCCGGCCGACCCGCCGAGCAGGGCTACCCCGAGGGCCAGCCCGACCGCGTGCGGCACCCACCCCGGCCCGGTGTACAGCAGCCCGACCAGGTGCCGCACCGCCAGCATGAACCCGACGATGGAGGCGTACCACAGCAGCGTGGCCGCCAGCATCAGCGGGATGGTGTCCGGCCGCCAGTTCAACTTGTGGACGAGGAGGTGCTTCGCGGAGCGGGCGAAGGCGGTGTCCGCATCCAGCCACGCGACGACGGACTCCGGCACCAGCCGGGCGAGGAGCTGCGCCGCCTCCGGCAGCAGTCGCCGCCCGACGAACGGGTTCGGGGCCTGGCCGGCGGCGTTCGCCGCCACCGACGGCCACGTCTCCTTCATCTCCCCGTTCCAGCCCTCGGTGCGGGCCTGCCACATCCACAGCAGCAGCACCGCCAGCCCGACCCCGCCGTACAGCACCGGCACGGCGAGGCGGACGAGGCGGGGCATCGGCGAATCCGGGGCTAGGTCGGGTGCGTGTGGGGGATTACAATACTGCCCGCCCGCCGCGGCGGTAACGCCGCCCCTTTCCCCGGAGCCTGCCGTGTCCGATCCCGTCTCCCGCCGCCAGTTCGCCGCCGCCGTCGGGGCCGTCGCCGGTGCCGCCGTGGTGCCCGTGATCGCCGCCGACCCGCCGAAGGACGCCCCCCCGAAGCCGGCCGGCCCGGTCGAGGCGGCGTTCACCCGCGACTACGACGCCCCGAAGTTCCAGCCGGGGTGGAAGAAGCCGCAGGTGAACCGCCTGCTGGTGCAGGACTTCGTCATCTACGCCCACTCCGACCTGGCGATGGTGAAGAAGTTGCTGGAGAAGGAGCCGGTGCTGCTGAACGCGGCCATGGACTGGGGCGGCGGCGACTGGGAGACCGGGCTGGGGGCGGCGGCGCACATGGGCCGGCGGGACATCGCCGAGTTCCTGATCGAGAAGGGCGCCCGCCCGGACCTGTTCGCCGCCGCCATGCTCGGCCAACTGGACGTGGTGAAGGGACTGCTCACGCTGCAGCCGAAGTTGATCGACGCCAAAGGGCCGCACGGGTTCAGCCTGCACGCCCACGCCAACGCCGGCGGGGAGAAGGCGAAGGCGGTGCTCGACCACCTGCAGTCGGTGAAGAAGGTGGAGCTGAAGCCGCCGATGCCGGTGAAGAAATGACGCCGGCCGGCGAGCCGCGACCGCCAGGGAGCGGGGTCTTGAATCACCCCGCTCCCTGGCGGTCGCGGCTCCTTAATCCTCCCGCCGGGACCGCCGCGCCCGCGGCGGGCGGTGGTCGTCGTCCGCCGCGTCGCCGTTCAACTCCCGCTCCCGCTGCTTCTTCGCCCGCCGGTCCCGCACCTGCTCCTCGTACTCCTCCTCGTCCCGCTCCCGCTCCTCCTCCAGCTCCCGCACGAAGTCCTCGTGGACGCCGGTCAGGGTGATGTGCGAATCGGTGATCTCGACCGGGCGGATGGCGGTGGCGTTGAAGATGACCGCCCCGAACAGCACCACCAGGAACAGGATGCCGCCGCCGGCCATCAGGATGAGGCCGAGCTGCTCCTTCTGCCCGCCGTTCCGGGTGTCCATCGACAGTACCACCCCGACGAAGAACAGCACCAGGGTGCCCAGGACGCCGAGCAGGGCGAACAACTGGCGGACCAGCCAGTGGGCGTGCTTGCCGCGGATGAGCGGCAGTTCCACCGTCATGGATTTGCGGGTGACCAGGGCGATGATGACGTAGGGCAGCAGCCCGGCGACCAGGGTGACGTACACCCACGACGGCATCCACCAGAACTTGTGGGTCTTCACGTCCTCGGTCGGCACGCCGGTGAGGGCGCACACGCGGGGCAGCAGGCCCCGCTCGGCTTCGCGGCGGCTGAGGCGAACTTTGGGCATGAGGCGGTCTCCGCGGGGGTGTCGTCAGAATGTGACCTGGTCCCGCGGACGGCAACCGCCGGCGGGTGGTAATCTACCGGCGGGGGTGGGGCGTCGGATTCTTGAACGGCGGCCCGCCGGTGATGTCTGAACACCGGCGGGCCGCCGGTGCCACGAAGAAAAGGCGAATACACCAGAGGGCCTCCCCGTGCCCCGCTATCACCTCCTCCTCCTGCTCCTCTCCGCTCCGGCTCTCGTCGCCTCGGAGCCGGCGGACGTGCGGCGGATCCTCGACGCCCACTGCCACCGCTGCCACGGGCAGGACGGGGCCGTCGAGGGCGGGTTCAACTACGTCACCGACCTGGGCAAGCTGGTCGAGCGGAAGAAAGTCGTACCGGGGAAGGCGGCCGCGTCCCCGCTCGTCCGCCGCATCGCCGACGGCACCATGCCCCCGGCCGGCGAGAAGCCGCGGGTGTCCGACGCCGACCTGGTCACGCTGAAGGCGTGGATCGACGCCGGGGCGAAGGCCGACGCCGCCCCGTCCCGTAAGCCCATCTCCGCCGACGACGTGACGCAGCTCGTGCTGGCCGACCTGGAGACGTTCGACCGCCGCGCCCGCCGGTTCCAGCGGTACTTCACCCTGGCCCACCTGCACAACGCCGGGCTGAGCGACGACGAGTTGCAGACGTACCGCAACGCCCTGGCGAAGCTGGTGAACTCGCTGTCGTGGCACCCCAAAATCCGCACCCCGGAGCCGATCGACCCGGCGAAGGCGGTGCTGCGGATCGACCTGCGGTGGTTCGTGTGGGACGCCACACTCTGGAACCGCGTCCTCGCCGACTACCCCTACGGCGTACTCGATGACACCGCGGTGTCACGGGTGGTGATGGTCCACACGGCCACGAAGGTGCCGGTGATCCGGGCCGACTGGTTCGTCGCCACTGCGTCCCGCGCGCCGCTGTACTACGACCTGCTGCAACTGCCCGGCGGGCTGGCCGAACTGGAGCGGCAACTCCGCGTCGATGCCGCCGTGAACATCCAGCAGGAGCGGGTGATGCGGGCCGGGTTCAACGGGTCCGGGGTGTCGCGGTTCAACCGGGTGCTGGAGCGGCACGACGCCGCCCACGGGTTCTACTGGCGGACCTACGACTTCGACGAGCCACCGCAGAACCTGGCCGACCGCACCCAGGCGCAGCCGCCCGACCGCCGCAACGTGTTCGCCTTCCCGCTCGGGCCGGGGCAGGCGGGCAACTCGTTCCAGCACGCCGGCGGGGAGGCCATCTTCACCCTGCCGAACGGCCTGCACGGGTACGTCCTCGTGAACGCGGCGAACGAGCGGATCAACAAGGCGCCGACGGCCATCGTGAGCGACCCGAAGCGGCCGGACAAGGCGGTGGAGGCGGGGGTGTCGTGCATGTCGTGCCACGTGACGGGCATCTTGCCGAAGGCGGATCAGGTGCGGGAACACCTGGAGAAGAACCCGAAGGCGTTCAGCCGCGGCGACGCCGAGTTGATTGCGGCCCTGTACCCGCCGAAGGAGAAGACGCTGGCGGCGATGGACGAGGACGCGAAGCGATACGCCGAGGCGGTGGCCCGCACCGGGGCGAAGGTGAGCCGGTTCGAGGCGGTCAGCACCATCACCGGGAAGTACGAGGCGGATGTCGATCTCGTCCACGCGGCGGCGGAGGTGGGGCTGCCGCCGGACGAGTTCCGCAAGCGGATCGACGCCAGCGAGGTGCTGAAGAAGAACGTCGGGGCGCTGCGGGTGGCGGGGGGCACGGTCGGCCGGGCGGTGTGGCAGCAGGGGTTCGGCGACGTGGTGCGGGAGCTGCGGCTCGGCGTGCTGTTCCAGGCGAACGCGAACGGCGGCAACCGGGCGGACAACACCGGCGAACTCGACCCGCTGGAGGCGCAGGGGAACGTGGCGAACGCGGCGGCGTTCGCGGCCGACGGCAAGCGGGCGGTGGTGGCCTCGGCGGACCGCAGCGTGCGGGTGTGGGACGTGGAAGCGAAGCGGGACGTGAAGCGGCTGGTCGGCCACACGGCGAGCGTGTGGGCGGTCGGGTTCAATGCCGACGGCACGAAGGCGATCAGCGGCGGCGCCGACGGCACGGCGCGGGTGTGGGACGTGGCCGCCGGGTCGGAGGTGAGGGAGTTAGTCGGGCATGCCGCGCTGGTGTCGGCGGTGGCGCTGGACATCGACGGCACCCGCGCGCTCACCGGCGGGTTCGACGGGTCGGTCGTCTGGTGGGACGCGACCACCGGGAAGGAACTGCGGCGGCTGGACGGGGCGGCGAAGGCGGTCCACGCCGTCGCGCTGCACCCGACGAAGAAGCTGGCCGCGATCGCCGCGGATCGCTCCGTCATCCTGTGGGACTACTCCACCGGTGAGGTGGTGACGAAGTGGGACGCCCACGCCGGAGCCACGTCCGCCGTCTCGTTCGCCGACGACGGCAACCGGATCGTCACCGGCGGGGACGACAAACTCGTGAAGGTGTGGGACGCGAACGGGAAGTTGGTCGCGGAACTGGCCGGGCACGCCGGCGGCGTGCGGGCGGTGGCGGTTAAATCGGGGGGGCGGTGGGTGGTGTCGGCATCCGCAGACGGCACGGTGAAGTTGTGGGACGTGGCGGGAAAGAAGGACGTGGCGACGTTCCGCAAGCACCCGTCGCCGGTGGTCGGCGTGGCGTTCACCCCGAGCGGGCAGCGGACACTATCCCTCGACCGCGACCTGGGCACCCTCATCTGGGACGTGAGCGGGTGGGTGAAGTAGCCGCAGGGTGGCCGACTCTCTCCGAGAGTCGGCATCAGGCAGGTCACTCTCGGAGAGAGTGACCCACCCGAACGGGTCCGTCACTTATCCTTCTCTTCCCCCTTCTCCACCGTCACCTTGGCGGACGACAGGATGCTCTTGATGTCGTCGATCGCCTCCCGCGCCTCCTTCTCCGTCTCGAACCCGTTGCCGGCGGACATGAGCAGCGTCTTCCCGTCCTCGTTCTTCACCGACAGGCGGAACCGCCCCTTGGCGTCCGGCTTGATCACCACGCTGCCTTTGGCCGCGGTGGTCGGCTTCTTCGGGTCTTCCTTCTTGGTGTCTTCCTTCTTCGGGTCGGCCTTCGCCTTCTGGCTGTTCGCCAGGGCGACCGGGCCGGACAGGGTGACGACGGTACCGGCGCCGACGGCGAACACGCCGGCCAGGGCGAGGGTGCGGAACAGCTTCTTCACGGGACGGATCCTCCGCATTGGGCGGATGAGGCAGGGGGAGGGCCGCCGGGGTGGCGGACCGGACCGGGCGAATTATCCCGCGCCGGCCGGGCGGACGCAATCGGCCGGGGCGAACTTCCGCCGGTCGGGTCGGCCGGTTGGGGGAAAAGCTGACGGTCGGGC